>JAIETJ010000037.1 GCA_019745275.1 Pseudomonadaceae bacterium
ACTCGCGATTCTTTGCACCCAGCTTATTGCTCACACCGGGCAAATCCAGCGCGATGCGCGCCGGCTGCTCAATGGTATAGCCCTTAGGAACCGCAACCGGCTCATCAAATGTTAATTTCAGCTCAACTTTATCACCGGGCAGCGAAGCAACATTCAGCGCCTGCAGATTGGCAGCAAGCAACGAATGCGACATAGAGGCCAGCAAGAGCGAAAAACTGATGCGCGAAAGGGCACTTTTCATTGTTAGATTCCGTTGTACTGAGCGGTAATTATTTTTCATATTATGTTTCACCCTTTCGCGCTTTCACTGAGTGCAAGGCTACGCGGGCGCTCTAGCCAACCACCCTCGCCATCTGGAACAATTTCAACCACGTCAATCTTGGCCTCATCAATAGCAACAACTCGACCGTGATTGCTACCAATATAGTCACCCGCTTTTACTCGATAAACACCACCGGCGCCCTTAACTAGTGCGTACTCACCGCTACCACCGGATAGCGTGCCGACCATTTGAAAAGCTTCAATATTAAAACCTTCGAGAAACTGCTTAACCCTTGTTTCGTCAGGTTTAATATCCTTGGAGCCTTTCTGCTGACTCGCCAATTCAATTTTAACTGGTTTTTGAAATGGACTACGCAGGCCGCCCGCGCTATAGGTAAAGGGTTCATAAGGCTGGAATTGTGGCAACGGCTCGATAGAACCCTTAGGCCGGGCACGCACTTCGTCCATATACGCCTGCAGATCAATAAACTCGCGCGTCGCATCGCAGCCACTCAAGCCAACACAAACAAGCACACACGCTAGGTATCGAGTGGAATTCATTTTTTCACCCCGCCATCCTTACCTGCTACGCCCTTATCGTTATAACGATAAGTCTTAGCCAAGATGTTCAAACGCAGCCTTGAAGAGCCATCAGCACCGTCCGGTTTTAATTCAAAATCATGCAGCGTTACAATCCGCGGCAAGCTAGACACTGCGCTCGCAAAAGTTGCCAAGTCCTCATAGCGACCCAGCACGCTCATTTGAATTGGCAATTCAATATAAAACTGCTGCGTGACTTCAGGCAGCAGTTTTATTCCCTCAAACTCGAGACCGCTATTTAGACCTGTACGAGTAATATCCTCAAGCAAACCTGGAACCTCAGTATCGCTAGGCAACTGCCGCAACAAGCCAGCGAAAGAAGCTTCCATTTCAATCATTTGAGCTTTATACGCGTCAAGATTGGCCGCCTGAAACGCCTTACTGGAAAATTGTTCCTTAAGCGTAATTTCCTCAGCACTACGCTGCTCCAGATCAGCTTGCCGATCCTTTAGTTGAAACTGATAGCCAAGGCCCAGCACCACCAACACTAGCAACACACACGCAATGGCTTTTACTAAAACAGGCCAAGAACCGACGTTATTAACGTCAAGCTCGGACAAATCTAACTTCTTCAGATCATTGAGAGCATCGGCAAAACTCATTTCTTAGCTCCCTTTGCATCGACAGCCTCAGCCGCAGGCATAGTCTGCTGCACGCTCAACTGGAATATGTTTGACTGGCCCATTTCGCCAGGCGTATCCGCTTTTACTTCGGTTAGATTGGGTGCAGCTAACCAATCAGAGCCATCGAGATTACGCATCAAACTAGAAACACGGTTATTTGACTCAGCCGCACCAACAATAGCGACATTCGAACCGGTCATTTTCAAGCCAGTGAAGTACACACCATCCGGCAAAGTGCGCACCAACTGATCAAACACCCTGCCGGTAATAGGTCGATTGCTTTGCAAGTCTTGAATGATTTTCATCCGCTCAAGTAGCTGCTGACGACGAGTCTTTAATTCGCTAATTTCTTTAATTCGCGCATCCAATACAGAAATTTCTTTGCGCACAAATTCATTGCGCGCATTTTGCTGCTCGATAGCCCCGCCTAAGTACTGATCACCAAGGAAAACCACGCCTGCAGCAGCAATCAAGACACCTGCAAGAATGACCAAAAATCGCTGCTTACGCTCTTCGCGTAACTGCTCACGCCATGGAAGTAAGTTAATCCGCGCCATTAGTCGAAACTCCTCATCGCCAAGCCGCAGGCGATCATCAATGCTGGAGCGTCGCTAGCTAGCGCGCCAGCATTAACCTTGTTGCTCAGCGCCATCTCTGCAAAAGGGTTAGCGACCAAGGTTGGCGTACCGATTTTCTGCTGAATAAGACGATCCAGATCAGGGATAGAAGCAGTACCGCCGGCCAACAAAATGTAATCCACATCGTTAAATTGACCTGCTGCGAAGAAGAACTGCAGCGAGCGCGACACTTGCTGAACTACCGCCTCTTTAAATGGCTGTAGTACTTCACTGTCGTAATCGTCTGGCAGGCCACCCTGTTTCTTAGCCAGGCCGGCCTCTTCAACTGACAAGCCGTAGCGGCGCTGCACTTCTTCAGTCAGTTGTTTGCCGCCAAAAAGCTGCTCGCGGGTATAGATGGTTTTTCCGTTATGCAAAACGCTCAAGGTGGTCATGGTTGCACCGATATCAACCACGGCGACCGTCAGGTCATCTTGACCATTGCTCAACTGGGAAACCAGCAAGCCATAAGCCCGCTCAAGTGCGTAGGCCTCAACATCCACCACCTTGGCGGTCAAACCTGCCAATGCAAGCGCGGCTTCACGAACCTCGACGTTTTCTTTGCGGCAGGCTGCCAGCAAAACCTCGACACGCTCAGGATTGCGCGCGGAAGGACCTTGCGATTCAAAATCAATCGCCACTTCTTCTAGCGGATAGGGAATGTACTGATCGGCTTCAACCTTGAGTTGATTCTCCAAATCATCGTCAGAAAGCCCAGCTTCCATTTCGATGGTTTTGGTGATCACGGCAGAGCCGGCAACGGCAACCGCTACGAACTTAACGCCGGTTTTCGACTTAGCTAGCACGCGCATTAACGCCTGACCGACACCCTCGAGTTCTGCGATATTTTTTTCGACTACCGCGTTTGGCGGCAACGGCTCCACCGCGTAGGCCTCGACCTTGTAGCGGTTTCCTGAGCGACTTAGCTCAAGGAGCTTGACCGAGGTCGAACTGATATCGATCCCCAGCAGCGTGTTCGCTTTCTTATTGAAGAGACCTAGCACGACTGATTTCCTATCTGCATCCGCGACTTACGGAGGATTTATGTTTTTTTACATTAAATATCAGTCTTGACAGAAGCGCAAATGGCTACCTATCAAAAAAGCCGCTTATAATGTGATCAGTTTCGTTTTTCAGCTTCAGCTTCCGGTTAACTCATTCTTTTATCGGGAAATTCAAAAATCTTGATGCGCTTGCTTAAGTTTTTTTGCTGGTCGGTTTTTGCCGTATTTTGTGGCTTGCTCCTCAGCCTAAGCGGCGCCTACCTTTATCTTAGCCCCGGATTGCCATCCGTCGAATCGCTGCGCCGCATTCAATTGCAAATTCCGCTACGGGTTTTTAGTAGCGACGGCAAATTGATTGCTGAGTTTGGCGAAATGCGCCGCAGTCCGATTCGCATCAATGATGTCCCGCCCGACTTTATCGCGGCCCTGCTATCTGCCGAAGATGACAATTTTGCCAACCATCATGGCGTTGATCCGACCAGCCTGATGCGCGCCGCCTCGCAAATTTTGCAGAGCGGTCACATTAAATCGGGCGGCAGCACCATCACCATGCAGGTAGCGAAAAATTTTTTCCTATCCCCGGAAAAGAGCTTTGCCCGAAAAATCACCGAAATTCTCTTGGCACTTCAAATTGAGCGCGAACTAAGTAAGGACGAGATCCTTGAGCTCTATGTAAACAAAATCTACTTGGGCAACCGCGCCTACGGTATCGAAGCAGCCTCGCAGGTGTACTACGGCAAATCTATTCGCGATGCCAGCTTGGCGCAAATGGCCACTATTGCCGGCTTGCCCAAAGCGCCTTCAAGCTTTAATCCGCTGATCAACCCGCTACGCAGCAAGGAGCGCCGTGACTGGATTCTTGGTCGCATGTTCAAACTGGGCAAGATTGACCAAGCGCGCTACCAAGCGGCGCTCAACGAACCCAACAGCGCCACCTATCACGGCTCAACCCCCGAACTCGACGCGCCGTATATAGCCGAAATGGCGCGCGCAGAGATGGTCGGCCGTTATGGCAGCGACGCTTATACCGAAGGTTTCCGCGTAACCACCACGGTATCCAGCGAACTGCAGCAGGCGGCAACTAGCGCCGTGCGAGCAGGCTTAATCAACTACGATCAGCGCCATGGCTACCGCGGCCCGAGCACCCGGCTAACCGGAATGACACGCGAGTCTTGGCAGGCCGAGCTCAGCAAACACCGCACAGTCGGCGGTCTAGAGCCGGTCATTGTGACTCAGGTTGAGAAAAGCGGCCTACTGGTGATTAGCCGCAGCGGCGCCGAAGAGCCAGTCAGCTGGGACAGCATGAAGTGGGCACGCCCCTATCTTGGCCCAGACAGCATGGGCCCACGCCCACAAAAACCCGCCGACGTAGCACAAACTGGCGACCTGATTCGCGTGCAACGCCTAAGCGATGGCAGCCTACTGTTTAGTCAAATCCCCACAGCCCAATCTGCGCTCGCCTCGCTTGACCCACAAAACGGCGCCATTCGAGCACTGGTTGGCGGTTTCTCGTTTGACCAGAGCAATTACAACCGAGCCACTCAAGCCAAGCGCCAACCCGGCTCGAGCTTTAAACCATTTATCTACAGCGCCGCGCTGGATAACGGCTTTACTGCCGCCAGCATCGTCAATGACGCACCTATCGTCTTCCAAGAAGCCGGCATGGAAGAGGCGTGGCGTCCAAAGAATGACAACAACACCTTTTTGGGTCCAATCCGCTTGCGCGAGGCACTCTATAGGTCGCGTAATTTGGTATCAATCCGCGTGCTACAAGCCATCGGCATCGATTACGCCCTGAAATATGTCACCCGCTTTGGCTTCAACAAACAAGATTTACCACGCAATTTTTCCTTAGCGCTCGGCACTGCAAATTTAACGCCACTGGAAATTGCCACTGGCTGGAGCACCTTCGCTAATGGCGGATACAAAATCAGCTCCCACCTTATTTCGCGCATAGACAGCCGCGAAGGCAAGCCACTGTTCGTCGCCAATCCCGCCAGCGTGCCGCAAAATACTCCGCCGCCCGATCGCGCCGAACACGCCATAGCTGTAGACGCGAGCACGCCCGGCTTCGAACCCCTCGCAGCCGAGCGCATTGTCGATGCGCGTACCGCCTTCATCCTCACCAGCATGCTGCAAGATGTAATCAAACGAGGCACCGCACGCCGCGCCCTAGCTATGGGTCGCAGCGATCTTGCCGGCAAAACAGGCACCACCAACGAATCTAAAGACAGTTGGTTTTCGGGGTTTAACGCCGACTACATGACCACTGTCTGGGCCGGTTTCGACCAGCCCGAGAGCCTCGGCCGCACCGAATTTGGCGGTACTGTAGCCCTACCGATCTGGATGGATTACATGAGCGCAGCACTTAAAGATAAGCCCGCCCACATGCTGCCCGAACCGCCAGGGATACTCACACTACGGATCGACCCAATTACTGGGAGAGCCGCCGCACCGGGCACCGAAAACGCTTTTTTTGAGTTATTCAAGAGCGAGGACTCACCGCCCGAAATGAACGAACTAGACCCAAGCCAAGTCGCACCGGGCAGCCCACTACCCGAAGACGAAGCGACACCAATTGACTTGTTCTAGCATCACCCCGCCCAAGGCCACACTGCTGTTTGGATAACGATTGCAAGCCAAAATAGGCTTTCATCAGAGCAAAAAAAGCCGCTCACCTAACTTGGGAGCGGCTTTTTTGTGGCACTAGAACTAACTAGCGCCGACGACTAAAGCGCTTAGCCGTTAAACACATCATCCACCGATTGCAGTGGATAATTTTTCGGGTATGGCAGGGTGGCGACACCACTTTCAATGGCAGCCTTAGCCACAGCATCCGAAATTACCGTAATCAACCGCTGATCCATTGGCTTTGGAATGATGTACTGACGGCCAAACTCCAGCGCAATACCACCGTACGCCTCGCAAACTTCCTGCGGCACAGGCTGCTTGGCCAAGTCACGCAGCGCCAGCGCAGCCGCTACTTTCATCTCTTCGTTAATCCGCGTAGCGCGCACATCCAAGGCGCCGCGGAAAATAAACGGAAAGCCCAATACGTTATTCACCTGATTGGGATAATCCGAACGCCCGGTGGCCATGATTACGTCGCTGCGCGTGGCGTGAGCCAACTCAGGGCTGATTTCCGGATCAGGATTGGAGCAGGCGAAGACGATCGGATCGGCCGCCATGCGCAGCAAGTCTTCCGCATTAAGCAGATTCGGGCCTGAGAGACCAACAAAGACGTCAGCACCGTCCAAAGCCTCAGCCAAAGTGCGCTTGCTGGTGGCGTGGGCGAACATCGCCTTGTATTGGTTGATGTCGTCGCGGCCAGCGTGAATCACGCCCGTACGGTCAACCATAAAGATATTTTCGATATTGGCGCCCATGCTCACCAGCAATTTCATGCAGGAGATGGCGGCTGCGCCCGCGCCCAAGCAAACGATCTTGGCTTGCGGCAGGGTTTTCCCAACGATTTCCAAAGCATTCAACATGCCGGCCGCCGTCACGATCGCTGTGCCGTGCTGGTCGTCGTGGAACACCGGAATGTTGCATTGCTCGATCAGGGTCCGCTCGATCTCAAAGCACTCAGGCGCCTTGATGTCTTCCAGATTGATGCCGCCGAAGGTGATCGAAATACGTTTAACCGTATCGATAAACGCCTGCGGGCTTTCCGACTCGACCTCGATGTCAAATACATCAATCCCGGCGAAGCGCTTGAACAATACGCCCTTGCCTTCCATAACCGGTTTGGAGGCCAATGGACCGAGATTACCCAGACCCAAAATGGCCGTACCGTCTGAAATAACCGCGACTAAATTGCCTTTGCCGGTGTACTTGTAAGCCAGCTCCGGATCGCGTGCGATTTCACGCACCGGCTCGGCGACGCCTGGGCTGTAGGCCAGCGCGAGATCACGAGCAGTGGCAGTAGGCTTGGTCAACTCGACGCTCAATTTGCCCGGACGAGGCTTGGCGTGATATTCGAGAGCGGCCGTTTTCAAATCAGACATGGTGGCATTTCCGCTTTTGGGGCTGTTAAACAGACAAGGAGGATACGCAAGATGCACACCCCTCACAAGCCGCTCAACAGCTGATAGAGAAGGCTCTAACGCAAGATTTTAAGCCAGTCACCGGGACGCGGCTCGCCACTTGGATAAAGTCCATTAAGGAGTCGCAAGTTAAGCTCAGGATCCTCTGGCAACTTGCTGTCCCGCGCCAGGTCCGCCATGGTTTGTCCGGGCTTGGCCTGCAGGAGGTGTAAACGTTGCGGTTGCGCTAACTGTAGTTGCGCCGCCGACAACGGTCGAAAACTGTCGATCATGGCCATGAATTTATCATCTTGGCTTTCCAGCGAGGCGCGACCTTTCACCGCACCGACAAACAAATACGCCCGCGAGCCCAGATAAACCACCGCTACTCGCCTAGCCGATGCACCGGGAATGATGCCAGTGTAGCCCTGCAGGCCATCTTGATGCAGGGCTTCATCCTGCACTAAACGCTGACCACCAATCTTTCGGCGCAACAGTTGCTCGGGAGTTAAACCTGAGCCTGCTGACTCCACCGTCATAGCCATGAAAACTTGCTGGTCGGGCGTGTGGGCAATCAGCGCATCAGGCCGATTGAGTAACTCCCAACCCGTCGGCGCCGTTAGGCTAAAGCCTAAGTCCGCATGATAGAACTGCTGCCCGCGACGTACCCCGGTGTCGGCCGAGCCGCCAAAAGGCAGACCATCTAGATGCTGTAAAAACTGCTCGCGATTAACCTCTTGCCGACCACCAACCAGTGCGCTGGCCGGACCTATCACCTGCTGCAAGCGTTGATCGTTATCAGGATGGCTGTCGAAAACCCCGTGATAGCTGCTGTCTGCTACCGCCTGACCACGCTTAAGTGCCTGATCACGGGCAAATAGCTCCTGATTTTTTAGCACCTTAATCACTTCGATCATCGCCTGCGGGTCATAGCCACTGCGCGCCAAATACTGCGCACCAAGACCGTCGGCCTCCAACTCCATATCGCGGCCGTAGCCTTTAACCACCACCGAACCCAAGGCATTGGTCACATCCGCTGCCGCACCCACGCCCGTGCCGATAGCGGCCGCTTGGCCCAAAATACCCCAAGCGGTGGCTTGGCTTTGCTGCTGCACGCTGTGGCGCGCCGTGACATGCCCAACCTCATGGCCCAGCACCGCCGCCAACTCGGCCTCAGAGTTTAAATACGCCAGCAAGCCGCGATGAATGTAGATGTAGCCGCCCGGCAGAGCGAAGGCATTGATATCCGGCGAGTCGACCACGGTGAAGTGATACTGCAGATTGCTGCGATGACTGTGCGCGGCAACCCGTTCACCGACTTGCTGCACATACGCTTGGAGCTTTTCGTCGGCGTAGCGCGGGTTTTCTTTCAGCACTTGCTGATTGTAGGTGCGGCCCATCTCCAGCTCTTGCTGCTCACTCATCATGACAAAGTCAGTGCGCCCAGTGGCCGGGTTATGCGCACAACCGGCCAGCAACCCAAGCGCGCAGAGCGCCAGTAGAATCCGCAATTTCATGGCAACACCTCTAACATCGCCGCATGGGTCAGAGGCAACATCCAGCGCGCCTGAGACGCTTTTAACGAACCACGTTTGGCTCGATCAATCACCCAGCCGCGCGCCTGAATCTGCCGACCGGTTAAGGCCAGCAGGCTGGGCCAATCAAATTGAGCTTGCGACTTTACCGCGACCTGCAGCACCAGGCCACCTTCCAGCTCCAGCCAAACACCACCGCGATTACGCTGCACGTCGAGCACTCGCCCCGTCACCAAAGCAAAGCCGCCCTGGGTTATTTGCGCCGGCGTTTGCACCGCAGGCTTAGCCCACAAACCCAAGCGTGCCGTGCGCGCCAGTTGTTCGGCCGCCTGCTGACACACCACCAAAGCAGTGTTGGGCGCCACGGCTACCAGATAACCCAAGCCTTCTGCGAGCAAACTCGCTTCGAGGTTTTGCCCGGAACTGTCATAGCCGTGCGCCAGAGTACGGCCGTAGTGGTCGCGCGCCTCGCGACCCACCTGCAAACTAACCTGCCCGCCGCTCTGCTTAACCAGCGCTTGCAGACGTCGGCGCGCAGCCTCAGCAAATGGCTCGGTAGTGCGCCCGTGATGGGCCAGCTCCGGGGTGTTAATACCGATCAAACGCACGCTGCGACCGTCGCTGAGCTTCAGCGTGTCGCCATCCACCACATGCTGCACCTTGACCGTCGGCAAACCGCTCGGCAGCGGACAAAACGCCTGCGCCAGCCCGCCCCAAAACACAGAAACGAAAAAGGCGCCCGCTAGGGACGCCTTTTTCAGTAGCGGTGCAGTACTCATCGGAGCCTGCGCTGCTGAGCGCAATCTTACGCTTTGGAACCGAACACACCGAAACGCTGCTTGAACTTGTCAACGCGACCACCGATGTCCAACACTTTCTGCTTACCGGTGTAGAACGGGTGGCATTCCGAGCACACGTCCAAGCTCAGTGGCTTGCACAGAGTCGAACGGGTTTTGATCACATTGCCGCAGCTGCAAGTGGCGTCAATGGCTTCGTATTGCGGATGGATTTCAGCTTTCATGGTGTATTCCTCAGGTTTTTGTGTGCCGCCACCCGACCCTTGTCGAGTACCGCACGGATTTAGGCCGGCGATGATACCAGAGCCGACAGACCTTGCAAGCGACCCAGCCGTCGCGGCGACGCGTGGCCGTGCTAGCATCGCCGGATCTGCCTTGGAGTCTGCTGTGCCCGCCACTATTTTGCGCCTCGCCCTGCCCTCGCCGCTACGTCGCCTGTTTGACTACCTGCCACCGGCTAACATGGCGGACGTCATCTGGCAGCCTGGCATGCGCCTGCGCGTGCCCTTTGGCCGGCGGGAAATGCTCGGCATTTTGATTGAGGTGTGCAGCCACAGCGAGGTGCCGGCCGACAAACTCAAGCCGGCTAAAGCCCTGCTCGATCAATACAGTCCAATGCCGCCCGCGCTATTTAAACTGTGCTTGTGGACGGCGCAGTATTACCAACACAGCCTCGGCGACACCCTCAGCTGGGCCTTGCCGATTTTACTCCGTCAAGGCGAGCCGGCCGAAGTACGCCAACAGCGCTTCTGGCAATTGGTCGAAGGCGCACAACTGGACGACCCCCGCTTAAGTCGCGCACCCCGCCAGCGCGAAGCACTAAAAGTCCTCGCCCAGCACCCGCACGGCGTAGCGCATCAATTACTCAGCCAGTTGCAGCTGAACAAAGACAGCCTCGATCTGCTGCTGGAAAAAGGCTTGGTTAGCTGCACCAGTCGCCAGCATGCCGCCGCGCCGCGCCACAGTAACTGGCTGGCGCAGCCCGAACTGCCGCTCAATCCCGAGCAGCAGGTGGCGGTGACCGCGATCGCCTCAGCCACCGAACACTTCACCGCATTCTTATTAGCCGGGGTGACTGGCAGCGGCAAGACCGAAGTGTACTTGCAGCTAATCCGCCAAACCCTAGAAGCCGGCAAGCAGGCACTGGTACTGATTCCAGAGATCAACCTCGGGCCGCAAACCTTGGCGCGCTTTGAGCAGCGCTTTAATGCGCGGATCGCTTTGGTGCATTCGGCGGTTAACGACCGCGAACGCCTTGAAGCCTGGTTAAACGCCCGCGATGGAGAGGCCGACATCATCATCGGCACCCGCTCAGCGCTGTTCACCCCGATGAAGAATCCGGGCCTGATTATCATCGACGAGGAACACGACGCCTCGTATAAACAACAAGAAGGTCTACGCTACCACGCCCGTGATCTGGCCTTGGTGCGCGCGCGGCAGGAGAACATTCCCATAGTGCTCGGCTCGGCCACGCCATCGCTGGAGAGCCTGCACAACGCCCACGCCGGTCGTTATGCGCTGCTGCGCCTGACCCAGCGTGCCGGCGGCGCCCAGCAACCACGCTTTTTGCGTTTAGATGTAAAGAGTCTGCCACTGGACAGCGGTATTAGCGGCCCCATGCAGCAGGCCATCAAACAGACCTTGGCCGCCGGCCAGCAAGTACTGGTGTTTCTTAACCGCCGCGGCTTTGCCCCGACCCTGCTCTGCCATGACTGCGGCTGGATCAGCCAATGCCCACGCTGCGACGCGCGGATGACCGTGCACCAGCGCTCCGGCGAGCTGCGCTGTCATCACTGCGGACATAGCGAACGCGCCCCGCGCAATTGCCCGGACTGCGGCAAGGTTGATCTGCGCCCCGTCGGCGCGGGCACAGAGCGCGCTCAAGAGCGCCTAGAAATTTTGTTTCCGCACACGCCGGTGTTGCGTATCGACCGCGACAGCACCTCACGCAAGGGCGCGATGGACCAGCTATTCACCACCATCCAGCGCGGCGAGCCGTGCATTTTGGTCGGCACCCAGATGCTCGCCAAGGGCCACCATTTCCCACGAGTGACCCTAGTGGCGATTCTGGACGCCGATGGCGGGTTGTTCTCCGCGGATTTTCGCGCCAGCGAGCGCATGGCGCAATTAATAGTGCAGGTCGCCGGCCGCGCCGGACGCGCCGAAGAGCCGGGCCGGGTAATTATTCAAACCCATTTAGCCGACCACCCCTTACTGGTGCAACTCACCGAACAAGGTTACTTCGCCTTTGCCGAGCAGGCCTTGAGCGAGCGGCGCAGTACCGGCTTACCGCCGTTCTCGCACCTAGCGCTGCTGCGCGCCGAAGCACACAAGCCCGGACAGGCCGAGGAATTTCTCGACCACGCCTGCAGCGAAGCCGAACACTTACTCAGTGAGTTAAAGCTGCACGGCATCGAGTTGCTCGGGCCAATCCCGGCCCCTATGGAGCGCCGCGCCGGCCGTTACCGAGCGCAATTACTGCTGCAAGCCAACGCCCGCACACCCTTGCATCGCCTGCTTAGCGCCCTATTACCCGCCCTTGAGCAAATGCCCAGCGGCCGAGCAGTGCGCTGGTCGCTGGATGTCGACCCGATTGACTTGTTTTAACCCGCTGACGTGAGGCCCGCCGCGCTAAAACCGCCAATCCTGCCGTGGCGGTTGGCAACAGCCGGCCAGCCACGGATAATGCCGGGTTTTAATCCCGCGCCCAGGCGCCGCCGCGTGGCAGCACGTTTAACAACGCCCTGCACCGGCCAGAAGAGCAGACCATGAAAGACACCATTCGCCAGCTAATCCAACAAGCCCTAGTACGCCTGACCAGCGCCGGCGTGCTGCCACAAGGCCTGAGCCCGGCGATTCAGGTGGAAAACACCAAGGACAAAACCCACGGCGACTTCGCCAGCAACATCGCCATGATGCTGGCCAAGCCGGCCGGGCTAAAACCACGCGAGCTGGCCGAGCAACTGATCGCCGCACTGCCGGCCGACTCGCAAATCAGCAAAGTGGAAATCGCCGGCCCGGGTTTCTTGAACTTCTATCAAGACCAACAAGGTTTGGCCCAACGCCTCGACGCGGCCTTGGCCGACGCGCAGTTAAATGTGCGCAAAGCCGGCCCGGCCCAGCGCGTGGTGGTCGATCTATCCTCGCCCAATTTGGCCAAAGAGATGCACGTCGGTCACTTGCGCTCGACCATCATTGGCGATGCGGTGGCGCGGGTTTTGGAGTTTCTCGGCGACACGGTAATTCGCCAGAACCACGTCGGCGACTGGGGCACCCAATTCGGCATGCTCTTGGCGTACATGGAAGAGAACCCGAGCGCTGCCGACAGCGAGCTGAGCGATCTGGAGCAGTTCTACCGCGCCTCGAAAAAACGCTTCGATGACAGCCCCGAGTTCGCCGACCGCGCCCGCGAACTGGTGGTCGCCCTGCAAGCCAATGACGCCGATTGCCTGCATCTGTGGAATCGCTTCAACAGTATTTCCCTGTCGCACTGCCAGCAAGCCTACGACCGCCTTGGGGTCAAGCTCAGCCCGGCTGACGTTAAAGGCGAAAGCGCCTATAACGACCAGCTGGCCGACATAGTCCACGCCCTCAACAGCAGCGGCCTGCTCAGCGAAAGCAACGGCGCCCAGTGCGTGTTTATGGACGAGTTCAAAAACGCCGAAGGCAACCCGCTGCCGGTGATCGTGCAAAAAGCCGGCGGCGGCTACCTGTATGCCACCACCGACTTGGCCGCCATGCGCTATCGCAGCCAAACGCTGCATGCCGATCGCGCCCTGTACTTTGTTGACCAGCGCCAAGCCCTGCACTTTCAAATGGTCTTCGAGGTGGCCCGCCGCGCCGCTTTCGTACCCGCCACCATGCAGCTAGAACACATGGGCTTTGGCACCATGAACGGCGCCGACGGCCGGCCATTTAAAACCCGCGACGGCGGCACGGTAAAACTCATCGACTTGCTGGATGAGGCCGAAGAGCGCGCTTACAGTTTGGTGCAAGCCAAGAACCCGGAATTTAGCGACAGCGAACTGCGCCAAATCGGTCACGCGGTGGGTATTGGTGCGGTCAAATACGCCGACCTGTCCAAACACCGTTCCAGCGACTACAGCTTTAACTTCGAACAAATGCTCAGCTTCGAAGGTAACACCGCGCCCTACCTGCTGTACGCCTACACCCGAGTGGCCAGCGTGTTCCGCAAACTTGAGCGGTCGATGGACGGCGCACTTGACGGGCAGATTCAGCTCGAAGCAGCGCAAGAAATTGAGCTGGCCAGCAAGCTCGCGCAATTCACCGAGGTGCTGAATAACGTCGCCGACAAAGGCACCCCGCATATTCTCTGCACTTATCTGTATGAGCTGGCCGGGTTGTTCTCCAGCTTCTACGAGCACTGCCCAATCATCACCGCCGCCGACACCAGCAGCCAGCAAAGCCGCCTGCGCTTGGCCGCACTGTGCGGACGGACACTGCAACAAGGGCTAGAGCTGCTCGGCCTGCAAACTTTGGAGCGCATGTAACTTGGCCGCCAAGAAAGCCCCCGCTAAACGCGGCGCCAGCCGCTATCAAGCGCCTGCAAAACCACCTATACCGGGCTGGATATGGCTGGTCTGCGGCCTACTGATCGGCGCTTTCGTGGTGTTTTTGAGCAGACTGGAACCCGGCCGCGACGACATTAAACGAGTTAAACAAGAGGTCACTCGCCCGGCGAATAACCCAGCGGCTAAACCGGCAAATATTAGCCAAACGCCTGCCGCCACTACTCCTGCGGCAGCCGCCAAGCCGAAATATGATTTCTACACCTTGCTGCCGGAATCCGAGGTCATAGTGCCGCCGGAAAACCCAGCGGAGAAACCCGCCGCGGCACTGACGCCCGAAGAACTGGCCAAAGCCGATGCTGAGCGCGCACTGGCCGCCCTTGGCGGTAAAACCCCAGCGCCACTGCCCACCGCGGCAACAGCCGGCGCACCCAGCACTGCGCCCACGCCGCCACCCAGCACTGCCAAAGCGCCGGTGAGCACTCAGTTCTTCTTGCAAGCCGGCTCGTTTCGCAAGCAAGCCGACGCCGACAAGGTGCGCGCGCAGATCATCATGCTCGGGCAGGCGGTGCAGGTTGAGTCCGGCAGCGTGCGCGATGAAACCTGGTATCGCGTGCTAGTTGGGCCCTTTGCCAGTCGCGAGCAATTGGCTCAAGCGCAAAAATCCCTGGCCGCCGGCGGCTTTAGCAACTTGCTGTTACAGCAACGTCAAGGCCGCTAACCGCCTATCCGCCGCGCTCGGCACGGCGCGCCACGGGTAACTCGGCGCGCGGCGCAGGCCGACGCGCCTGAAACGCTTGAAGCCGAGCATCGCCGTCCCCATATCTACAGCATTAGGGCATTCCGCCCCCGCTGCATGGAGACGCTTACCTTGACTACCATCGTTTCAGTGCGCCGCAACGGCAAAGTCGTGATGGGCGGCGACGGCCAGGTTTCACTTGGCAATACCGTCATGAAAGGCAACGCCAAGAAGGTCCGCCGCCTTTACCACGGCCAAGTGCTGGCCGGTTTCGCCGGTGCCACCGCCGATGCCTTCACCCTATTTGAGCGCTTCGAAGGCCAGCTCGAGAAGCATCAAGGCCACCTTGTGCGCGCCGCCGTTGAACTGGCCAAAGAATGGCGTACCGACCGCTCCCTCAGCCGCCTGGAAGCCATGCTGGCCGTCGCCAACAAAGACGCCTCGTTAATCATCACCGGCAACGGCGACGTAGTTGAACCGGAAGACGGCCTGATCGCCATGGGTTCTGGCGGCGCCTTTGCTCAAGCGGCAGCCCGTGCCCTACTGAAACACACCGACTTGCCGGCCCGCGACATCGTGACCAGCGCACTCGGCATTGCTGCCGATATTTGCGTGTTCACTAACCATAATCAGACCATAGAAGAGCAGGACTGCGCCGAACAGATTATTTAAAGCTCGCCACGCTTTAAACAAGCTGATTTGCAGCCCTACCCGGAGCATTTTAATGTCCATGACGCCCCGCGAGATCGTTCACGAACTCAATCGCCATATCATCGGCCAAGATGACGCCAAGCGCGCCGTGGCCATTGCCCTGCGTAACCGCTGGCGGCGCATGCAACTGCCGGCCGAATTGCGCGCTGAGGTCACGCCAAAGAACATCCTGATGATCGGCCCCACCGGCGTCGGCAAAACTGAAATCGCCCGACGTTTAGCCAAACTGGCCAATGCACCCTTTATCAAGGTTGAAGCCACCAAGTTCACCGAGGTGGGCTATGTCGGGCGCGACGTGGAGTCGATCATTCGCGACCTCGCCGATGCCGCCATCAAGCTGTTCCGCGAGCAAGAAATCATCAAAGTGCGCTTTCGCGCCGAAGATGCCGCCGAAGAGCGGATTCTCGATGCCCTGCTGCCGCCCGCCCGCAGCGGTTTTGGCGAAGAGCCCGCGCGCAGCGAAGACTCCAGCACCCGCCAGTTGTTTCGCAAACGCCTGCGTGAAGGCCAGCTAGACGACAAAGACATCGAAATCGAGGTGGCCGAATCGCCAGCCGGGGTGGAGATCATGTCGCCCCCGGGCATGGAGGAAATGACCAACCAGCTGCAAAGCCTGTTTGCCAACATGGGCAAAGGCAAGAGAAAGAGCCGCAAACTCAAAGTCAAAGACGCCCTGAAACTGGTGCGTGACGAAGAAGCCGCGCAACTGGTCAATGAGGAAGAACTCAAAGCGGCAGCGCTGGAAGCGGTAGAACAACACGGCATCGTATTTATCGACGAGATCGACAAAGTCGCCAAGCGCGGCAACAGCGGCGGCGTTGATGTGTCCCGCGAAGGCGTGCAGCGCGACTTGCTGCCGCTGATCGAAGGCTGCACAGTGAATACCAAGCTGGGCATGGTGAAAACCGACCACATTCTGTTTATCGCCTCGGGCGCCTTCCATCTAAGCAAACCGAGCGACTTAGTGCCTGAATTACAAGGCCGCTTGCCGATTCGCGTCGAGCTAAAAGCCCTAACCCCGCATGACTTCGCGCGCATTCTCAGCGAGCCACACGCCTCGCTGACCGAGCAATACCGCGAGCTGCTGAAAACCGAAAACCTGCACATCGAGTTTGCTGAAGATGGCATTCAGCGCATCGCTGAAATCGCCTGGCAGGTCAATGAGAAGACCGAAAACATCGGCGCTCGACGCTTGCACACCCTGCTCGAACGCCTGCTCGAAGAGTTGTCGTTCGGTGCCGGAGAGCTGGCCAATGAACACAGCAGCCCGATCCGTATCGACGCTGCTTACGTTAATAGCCATCTCGGCGAACTGGCCGAGGATGAGGATCTATCGCGCTACATTCTCTAAACCATCACCCTTAGCGACAACCGCAGCCGCAGACGTCAATGTCTGCGGCTTGCTACTTTCAGCAGGAAGATAAAATGCGCATCCCTACCGCCATCGAACTGCACAAAGCTTCGAAAACCCTGAGCCTTAAATACGCCAACGGCGACAGCTATCAGCTACCAGCCGAATTCTTGCGCGTGCACTCGCCCTCGGCTGAGGTGCAAGGGCACGGCAAGCCGATTCTGCAAACCGGCAAACTCGGGGTCGGCTTAACGCGCATCGAACCCGCCGGTCAGTACGCACTAAAACTGTGCTTCGACGACGGCCACGACAGCGGTTTGTTCACTTGGGACTACCTCGACGGCCTCGGCCAACGGCAAACTGAACTCTGGCAAGAGTATCTAGCCGCCTTGCACGCCGCAGGAAAAACTCGCGACCCCAACGAGTCGGTGGTCAAACTGCTGCTCTAACCAGCGGTTAGGGCGCACTTTCTAATCGCGCAAGGCATAATCTGTCATACGTCGGCTATACCATGCCGAACTTGCACAATTTTACCAACTCAGGTAACCAAGGAGCTGGCAGGTTTCATGCATTCAGGCACACTGAATGCGGTGCAACCCATGGAGTTCGCTCCGCCGCCCGGTAACCCGACCAGTATTTGGCTTTTCGCCCTGTGTGCGCGCCGCGCCACACAGCAACCCGACAAGTACTGCCCAGGACAATGGAGTGTTGTAGATGACTAATAAAGATAACAAAGCCGACGAATCACTAAAAATCCAAGCCATGGACAACACGCTGGGCCTTAACCCAGTGATCGGCATACGCGGCAAAGACATTCTCACCGCCGCTCGCACAGTGATGCTGCAGGCCATCAAACAGCCCATCCACAGTGCCAAACACCTGACCCAACTGAGCTTTGCGTTAAAGAACGTACTGCTCGGACAATCGGAAATGGAGCCAGAAGCCGGTGATCGCCGTTTTGTCGATCCGACCTGGAGTCAAAACCCGCTTTATAAGCGCTATATGCAAACGTATCTGGCGTGGAGCAAAGAGCTGCACAATTGGATCGACGACAGCAAACTGGGCGAACAAGACATTAATCGCGGCCACTTCGTGATCAAGCTGGTCACCGATGCCATGTCGCCCACCAACAGCATGGCCAACCCGGCAGCCGTTAAGCGCTTTTTCGAAACCGGCGGACAAAGCCTGCTCGACGGTCTCGGCCACCTGGCCAAAGACATCGTTAACAATGGCGGCATGCCCAGCCAAGTTAATATGTCGGTGTTTGAAGTGGGTAAAACCCTGGCTAACACTGAAGGCTCAGTGGTGTTTCGCAACGAAGTGCTGGAGCTGATCCAGTACAAACCTGCTACCGAACAAGTCCACGAGCGCCCACTGCTAGTGGTGCCGCCGCAAATCAATAAGTTTTATGTATTCGACCTCTCGCCAGAGAAAAGCGTGGCGCGTTTTTGCCTGCGCAATCAGCTGCAAACCTTTGTGGTCAGCTGGCGTAACCCGACTAAAGCGCAGCGCGAGTGGGGCCTCTCGACTTATATCGAAGCGCTAAAAGAAGCTATCGATGTGGTCTGTGCCATCACCGGCAGCGAAGACCTGAACATGCTTGGCGCCTGCTCGGGCGGCATGACCACCGCCTCCCTACTCGGTCACTACGCCGCACTTGGCCAACCCAAGGTACACGCCCTGACCCTGCTGGTAAGCGTGCTGGATAACCGCTTAGAGTCGGACATTTCCTTGTTCGCCGACGAGAAGAGCCTCGAAGGCGCCAAGCGCCGTTCCTACCAGGCCGGGGTACTCGAAGGTAAAGATCTGGCCAAGGTGTTCGCTTGGATGCGTCCGAACGACCTGATTTGGAACTACTGGGTGAACAACTACCTGCTCGGCAATGAGCCGCCGGTGTTTGACATCCTGCACTGGAATAACGACACCACGCGCCTACCTGCGGCCTTGCATGGCGAATTCATCGACATGTTCAAGAACAACCCGCTGACCCGCGCCGGCGCCTTGGAGGTTTGCGGCACCCCAGTTGACCTTAAACAAGTCACCTGCGACCTGTTCTGCGTAGCCGGGACCACCGACCACATTACCCCATGGGAGTCGTGCTACAAATCGGCCAACCTGTTTGGCGGTAAGTGTGAGTTCGTGCTTTCGAGCAGCGGTCACATTCAAAGTATTTTGAATCCGCCGGGTAATCCAAAGTCGCGCTATATGACCAACTCGCATATGCCCGCCGACCCCAAAGCATGGCAAGCCAGCGGCACCAAGCACGCCGACTCCTGGTGGCTGCATTGGCAAACTTGGCAAGCCGAACGCGCTGGAAAGCTGAAAAAGAAACCGAGCAGCCTTGGCAACAAGGCATTCCCGCCACGCGAAGCAGCGCCCGGCACTTACGTACACGAGCGCTAGGCAATACGCAGCAAGGTTCTGGCCTGCTCGGCCAGAACCCCTGAAACGCGGCGGCAGTCAACGCGGAGCTAGGCGACGCTCTGCGTCAATCTGAAGGCAGCCTATTGCGCCTCTCAGCAGTACAACTTTTAGGGCCACCGATATGTCGCAACCTTTTATATTTCGCACCATCGACCTGGACGGCAATACCATTCGTACTGCCGTACGACCGGGCAAAGCACACCTAACACCGCTGCTGGTGTTTAACGGTATTGGCGCCAACCTGGAGCTAATTTTTCCGTTCGTTAACGCCCTTGACCCTGACCTTGAGGTCATCGCCTTCGACGTACCCGGCGTAGGCGGCTCGTCTACACCCAACACACCTTATCGCTTCCCCGGCTTAGCCAAACTGGCAGCGCGCATGCTCGACTATCTCGACTACGGCCAGGTGTCTGCGATCGGCGTATCGTGGGGCGGCGCTCTAGCGCAGCAGTTTGCTCACGACTATCCAGAGCGCTGCAAAAAACTGATTCTTTGCGCCACCGCCGCCGGCGCAGTAATGGTGCCCGGCAAGCCCAAAGTATTGATGCTAATGGCCAGCCCACGGCGCTATATCCAGCCATCCTACGGCGCGCACATTGCCCCAGAAATTTACGGCGGCTCGTTCCGTCGCGATAAAACCCTAGCCTTGTCGTTTGCCAGCAAGGTGCGCTCTTCGGGCAAGCTCGGTTACTACTGGCAGCTGTTTGCCGGCATGGGCTGGACCAGCATTCACTGGCTACACAAAATTAAACAACCGACGCTGGTCTTGGCCGGCGACGACGATCCTTTGATCCCGCTGATCAACATGCGCATGCTCGCTTGGCGCATTCCTAACTCGCAGTTGCATGTACTCGATGACGGGCATTTGTTTCTGATTACCCGCGCCGAAACAGTCGCGCCAATCATCATGAAGTTCCTTCAAGAAGAGCGCCAACGCGCGATCATGCATCCGCAACAGGGCATCAGCCACGGTCATTGATAGAACCATCACAGCCGAGCCCGCAATAACTTGACCTGCCTACAGCATGGGTGTAACAAAGTCCTTCGCGCGCAACTGCCCGCCCAGTAGTTGCCGCGCAAAGACCGGCCATGCGGCTCGGCTCTTGACGGTATGACGATGGAGTGTTGCCCCATGCAAGAGAAAGCTAAGCAGAACGATACCGGCGCCTTGCCTGCCCAGTTCGAATATATGAACGTGCAAAATGCCATGCTCGGCTTGCGCGGTAAAAACTTTTCCGCCACCTTGCGTAGCTTAGCCCTGCAAGGCCTGCGACAACCCGTGCACAGCGCGCGGCATGCCTTGAGCCTCGGCGCCAAACTGGCGCGCGTCATGCTCGGCGATCAACTGTACCAACCTGACCCAAAAGACCCGCGCTTTAGCGACCCGACTTGGCGGCATAACCCCATCTACAGCCGCAGTTTGCAGGCGTATCTGGCTTGGCAAGCGCAAACCCAAGACTGGCTGGAGCAGAGCAACCTGAGCAGCGACGACCGTGAGCGCGCGCGCTTTATTATCGCCCTGCTCAGCGACGCGCTTGCACCCTCCAATAGCCCACTTAACCCGCTGGCGATTAAGGAGCTGTTTAATTCTGGCGGTAGCAGCCTAAGCAAAGGTTTACGCGAACTCACCGATGACCTAATAAACAACGGTGGCATGCCCAAACAGGTCGACAAACACGCCTTTGAAGTCGGCCGCAACCTTGCCACTACGCCGGGCGCCGTGGTGTTTCGCAGCGAGCATCTGGAGCTAATTCAATACAAGTCGATGAGTGAAAAACAGCACGCCATTCCACTACTGATAGTGCCGCCACAAATTAACAAGTACTACATTTTTGATCTCAGCCCCGAAAAAAGCTTTGTTCAGTACGCACTAAAAAACAGCCTGCAAGTGTTTGTTCTAAGCTGGCGCAACCCTGAACCGCGACACCGCGAATGGGGCCTATCAACCTATGTGCAAGCGCTCGAACAAGCCATCGACGCGTGCCGCGAAATTTGCGCCAGCCCCTCGGTCAACCTGCTCGGCGCCTGCGCGGGCGGCCTTACCAGCGCCGCACTGCAAGGTCATTTGCAAGCCAAAAAGCAACTGCGCAAAATCAATAGCAGCACCTACCTGGTCAGTTTGCTCGACAGCCAAACCGATAGCCCGGCCATGCTGTTTGCCGACGAGCAAACCATTGAGGCGGCCAAGCGCCATTCCTATCAACGCGGCGTGCTCGATGGTCGCGAGATGTCGCGGGTATTTGCCTGGATGCGGCCCAATGACCTGGTTTGGAACTACTGGATCAACAACTACCTGCTCGGCAAGCAGCCCCCTGCATTCGACATTCTGTATTGGAATAACGACAACACCCGCTTACCCGCCGCACTGCATGGCGATTTTTTAGATTTCTTCAAAATCAATCCGCTCAAACATGCCGGCGGCATGGAGGTGTGCGGCACCCCCATCGACCTGAAAAAGGTCAATATCGACAGCTTCAGCGTGGGCGGCATCAACGACCACATCACCCCGTGGCGGGCGGTCTATCGCTCAGCACAACTGCTCGGTGGCAACAAACGCTTTGTGCTATCCAATAGCGGCCACATCCAAAGCATTCTCAACCCGCCCAGCAACCCCAAAGCCAACTATTACCAAAACCCCACGCACTGTAGCGAGCCGCTGGACTGGCGGGCCGAAGCCCAACAGGTGCAGGGCAGCTGGTGGACGCCATGGCTCGAATGGATTCAGCAGCGCTCCGGTGAGCGTCACGAAACCTTGAAAAGCATCGGCAATCAAAACTACCCGGCCATGGAAAACGCACCCGGAACCTACGTGCACTTACGCTAGCCGCACCTATCGCGGCGTTAGCGCCCACCACCCTGACTAAGAAGACTGGATGAAGACCCGCGACCGTATTCTTGAGTGTGCCCTGAAACTGTTCAACCAAGAGGGCGAGCCGAATGTTTCAACCCTACAGATCGCCAATGAGCTAGAGATTAGCCCCGGCAATTTGTACTACCACTTCCACGGCAAAGAACCGCTGGTGCTCGAACTGTTTGAGCGCTTTCAGGCCGAGATGGCGCCACTGCTTAGTCCGCCTGACGACGTGCAACTGGACGTCGACGATTACTGGCTATTTCTCAACTTAATGGTCGAGCGTTTAGCCGCGTATCGGTTCTTATTTCAAGACTTGTCTAACTTGGCCGGGCGCCTGCCAAAGTTAGCCCGCGGCATTCGTCATTGGCTCAACGCACTCAAGCGCACGCTAGCCGATTTACTCGCGCGCCTAAAGGCCGATCAGCACTTAGAAAGCGACACCCTGGCGCTTGGCCAACTGGTAGAGCAGATCACCCTGACACTACTATTCTCGCTCGACTACCAACGGATTCTCGGCAGCGCAGGGGAGAACCGCTTGGTGGTGTATCAAATAATGATGTTACTCGCCCCGCACCTCACCCCTAACGCCCGGCATACTGCCGAACAACTGGCGCAGCGCTACCTAAAAGGCTAAACGCTGGCGCACTCGTTGAGAGCCTAAAACGCAAACGCCCGGCACTAGGCCGGGCGCTTGTTAAGCCTGATGCAATTAGATCAGGTTGCCGGTGCTCGCAGGTGCCACGGCAGCAGCCGGGGCTACAGCAGCAACAGCAGGTGCCGCTGGCTTAGCCGCAACAACGGGCTTAGCCGCTACTGGCTTAGCTGCAGCCTTGACCGCTGGTTTAGCAACAGGCTTAGCCACCGCTTTAACCGCTGGCTTAGCCGCAGCCTTAACGGCAGGCTTGGCTGCAACGGGCTTGGCCGCCGGCTTTTTAGCTGCGGGCTTAGCTGCTGCAACTTTAGCCACCGCTTTAACCGCTGGCTTAACCGACTGAGCAGTAACGCCGGTCAGTTTTTCAATTTGCTTGGTCAACACTTCAACCTTGCTGTGCAACGCTTTAACTTCGTTGCGGCTCGGTACGCCAAGGCGCGAGATAGCGCTGTTCAGACGCTTGTCGAAAGCATCTTCCAGCTCGCTCCACTTACCCAGCGCTTTCTCTTTAACTTCTTCTACTTTTGACTTGGCCGAACCTACAGAGGTTTTTACCGCGCCAACCTGCTTAGTCACTTCGGCTTTAGCCAGCTTTTCAGCTTTCTCGCCGTCGGTTACTAAACCGTCAAACAGCTTCTCGCCATCTTTGCTGACCTTGGAGTAAGCACCAAGACCTGCCAGCCAAATTTGACGTGAGTATTTTTCTACTTCGTTGACCCAAGTAGTGGTTTCTTTTTCGATCTTCTTCTTGCTAGCCATATGATTCCCCTTATTTAGCTTTAGCTGCGCGCTCGAGCATTGCGGTGAGCACATCGAGCTTAGCAGAGAGTGTGTCAACGTCTTGCTTGGACGGAATACCAAGGCGATTTAGGCCGCTAGCAACGCGACGATCGAAGGCTTGTTCAACTTTTTCGAACTGCACTTCAACCTTGCCTTTAACGCCTTCAACGCGATCTTGGACGCTAACTTTAACGCTGTCGATTTGGCTGTTGGCCGCTTCAACCTGCTGGTTTACCAGCTTCTTACCTTGTTTCTCAACGCCTTCGCCAGCCTTTACCAGGTCGAGCAAGTAGCCCGCACCTTCTTTGCCGGCCTTAGCGTAGGCACCGAGGCCTGCCAGATAAATTTTACGGGCATAGCCCTTAACATCTGCCAGAACGTTGGCTTCGTTAGCAACGTTGCTGGTGGTTTTTTTAACGGCAATTTTCTTCGGAGCGGTAGCCATGGTGCACCTCACACAAGTGATAAAAGAGTCGCCCCTTCGCAGAGCTTGTGACCAAGGTAACGAGGAAAATTAGAATCAACATACTAAGCGCAAAAATAAATTCTTCAGCCTTGCAGTGAGTCATCCAAAGTCTTTTCAATTTCACGCTTGATGCTGCCGCCCATGGCCGACAGTAACAGACCTAGATTGAGCTCAACCCGCACCCGCTCATCAGTCACAGCAATCACCCCGTCGGCGCCGCTGCGTTTAAATTCAAGATTGTCGCCAACCCAGCGATAACGCACGTCGTACTCACTGGCTAAGCGCACGGCCAACAACTCGGCTTTGGCCCGCGCACCGCTAAGACCAAGCGAATGAGGGCGTTCTACGTTAATTCGGGCCATCGAAAACTCCAGACTGCGACCATAGGTCGCGCAACTATAGCAGGCAGTTGCAACGCTTCGAGCAAATGCACCGAGCGGCTGCCAAGACAAAGCCGGGCGCGGGGATTAGAATGGCCGGCACTTTCTTGCGGTGACAGTGAAATGAACGAACCACGCAAAACCGGCGACGGCGAACCGACTACCCACTTCGGCTATCAGAACGTACCGGAAAGCCAAAAGGCGCAAAAGGTTGCCGAGGTATTCCACTCGGTTGCAGCCAAGTACGACCTGATGAATGACTTGATGTCCGCCGGCGTGCATCGTCTGTGGAAGCGCTTCACCATCGAACTTTCTGGTGTGCGCAGCGGTAACCGAGTGCTGGATATCGCCGGCGGTACGGGCGACCTAACCAAACAGTTCTCTCGTTTGGTAGGCAGCACGGGTGAAGTGGTGCTGGCCGACATCAACGCCTCGATGCTGCAAGTGGGCCGCGATCGCCTGCTCGACCTCGGCGTGGCTGGCAACGTTAAGTTCGTCCAAGCCGATGCGGAGAAGCTGCCTTTCCCGGACAATTACTTCGACGTAGTGACCATCGCTTTCGGTTTACGCAACGTCACCCATAAAGAAGATGCCCTGCGCTCGATGCTGCGCGTACTAAAACCGGGCGGCCGCTTGTTGGTGCTGGAGTTCTCCAAGCCCACCAGCGCCTTGCTGTCCAAGACCTATGATGCTTACTCGTTCAGCCTGCTGCCGATGATCGGCAAACTGATCACCGGCGATGCCGACAGCTACCGCTACTTGGCCGAGTCGATCCGCATGCACCCGGATCAAGAGACCCTCAAGGCCATGATGGTGGACGCTGGGTTCGAGCGCACCAGCTATCACAATATGACCGGCGGCATTGTCGCCCTGCATCGCGGCATTAAGCCCTGATGCTGATTGCCGGACTGCTGGCCGGCGTTGAGCTGGGCCTCAATCGCCTGCTGCGCATGGACAGCACGGCGTTGCCGCGGCTGGCCAGTCTCAGCGGCAAAGTCATCGCCATCGAGAGCCAGAACGCCGCCCTGCAGTTGTTTATTCTGCCCAGTGGCGATGGTTTACAACTCGCGGCTAATTGGCAGGCACCGGCCGATTGCTGCTTGCGCGCCAGTACCACCGACTTGCTGCAACTGGCCTTGGCCAAAGATAAAACTGCGGTCTTGCATCGCCCGCAAGTTAGCCTCAGTGGCGACAGCGCGGTACTGCTTGAATTAGCCGCAGTCTTGCAAGACCTCGAGCTGGACTGGGAGTACGAACTGTCCCGCTGGCTCGGCCCGGTGGCCAGCCAACTGCTCGGCGGCCATCTGCGCAGCCGTGCGCGTTGGGGCAGCCAGAGCCTGACCAGCTTGCGCCAAGACTTAGCGGACTACCTCAGCGAAGAGTCGCGCAGCCTGGTCGGTCAGCGCGAGGCGGATGCCCGTTTTGCCGAACTTGACCGCTTAAAACTCGATCTCGAGCGCCTCGACGCCCGCGTTGCGCGCTTAGTTGCGCAGCGCCCCACGCAACCCACGCCTAGCGATCCCGTATGAAGCTGCTTGCCGTTCGCCGTTTGTTCCGCATCTTGCGGGTTGTTGTGCGCTACCGCCTCGACGACCTGCTGCTCGCCCTGTCGCTGCCGTGGTGGTTGCGCGCCCTCAGCTACGGTTTGCCGTGGCGCTGGTTACCGCGCAAACCCCTGGACAGTTCACGGGGCGAACGTTTGCGCTTAGCGCTGGAGGATTTGGGCCCGATATTTATCAAGTTCGGCCAATTACTCTCGACCCGCCGCGATCTATTGCCGATCGATATCGCCGACGAACTGGCCAAGTTGCAAGACCAAGTGCCGCCGTTCGACGCGGCGCTTTCGGTGGCGCGGATTGAAGCGCAACTCGGTGCCAAGGTCAGCGAGGTGTTTGCCCGTTTCGACAATCAACCCATGGCCTCCGCCTCGGTCGCACAGGTACATGCCGCGCAACTGAAAACGGGCGAAGAAGTGGTGGTGAAGGTCATTCGCCCCGGCCTCAAGCCGATCATCAAACAAGATTTGGCCTGGCTATATTTGCTCGCCAAGTTAGCCGAAGCGGCATCCAGCGAAGCGCGTCGACTGCATCCGGTTGAGGTGGTCAGCGACTACGAAAAAACCATCTACGACGAACTCGACCTGCTCCGTGAAGCCGCCAACGCCAGTCAGTTACGGCGCAACTTTAGCGGCTCGGAAATGCTCTACGTGCCCCAGGTGTATTGGGATCTATGCCGGCCAAAAGTTCTAGTGATGGAGCGGATCTACGGGATTGCGGTAACCGACCTGGACACCTTGGCCGACCAACGCACCGACATGAAGAGGCTCGCCGAGCGCGGCGTGGAGATTTTCTTCACCCAGGTGTTCCGCGACAGCTTCTTCCACGCCGACATGCACCCCGGCAACATTTTTGTCAGCACCCGCACGCCATGGAATCCGCAATATATCGCCATCGACTGCGGCATCATCGGCAGCCTGACTCCAGAAGACCAAGACTACTTAGCGCGTAACCTGATCGCTTTTTTCAAGCGCGATTACCGCCGCGTCGCACAGCTGCATATCGACTCTGGTTGGGTGCCGGCCGACACCAAGGTCAACGACTTTGAGGCGGCGATTCGCACCGTCTGCGAGCCGATCTTTGAACGCCCCCTGAAAGACATTTCCTTCGCACAACTGCTGCTACGGCTGTTTCAAACCGCCCGGCGCTTCAACATGGAAATCCAGCCACAACTGGTGCTTCTGCAAAAAACCCTGCTAAACATCGAAGGCCTCGGCCGCCAGCTGTATCCCGACCTCGACCTGTGGAGTACCGCGCAGCCATTTCTGGAGCGCTGGATGCGCGAGCGGATCAACCCCACACACCTGCTGCGCAACCTGCAGCAGCAAGTCGAGCAAGTACCGCATCTGTCGCAGATGGCCCGCGAAACCTTCGAACGCCTCAGCCTGCCAGCCAACAACAGTGTCGCCAGCAGCACCTCGCCAGCATGGCCCGGACGGCTATTAGGTGCCTTATTGATTGCCGGTGGCGTCACTCAAGGAGTGGCTTTAACCCTGTTGAGCTGGCCCAGCTGGATTATGCTCGCCGGCGGGCTGTACTTGGTCGTGCGCCGATAGCCCGCCAGCCAGCAAACTGGCAGACTCACTGAATACTATTACGGCAGGCCACCACTGCCCGCAGCGGAACTGATATGAGCAACTGGTTAGACAGCATCAAGTGGGACAACGATGGCCTAGTCCCGGCCATCGCCCAAGACCATAAAACCGGCCGCATCCTGATGATGGCGTGGATGAATCGCGAGTCCTTGCAGCTCACCGTGAATGAGAACCGGGCCATTTACTGGTCACGCTCACGCGCAAAACTCTGGCGCAAGGGCGAAGAGTCTGGGCATGTGCAAAAGCTGCATGAGCTGCGCTTGGATTGCGACGCCGACGTGATCATTCTGATGGTTGAACAACTGGGCAATATTGCCTGTCATACCGGTCGCGAGAGTTGCTTCTATCGCGTCTATGAGCAAGGCGAGTGGAAAATCGTCGAGCCCATCATCAAAGACCCCGCCGCCATTTACGCCACAGGACACGCCCATGAGTGACGCCCGCAGCAGTGACACCCTAAGCCGGCTCGCCAGCGTGCTTGAAGCGCGCAAAGGCTCTGCCGCCGACAGCTCTTACGTGGCCAGCCTGTACCACAAAGGCTTGAACAAAATTCTCGAGAAAGTCGGCGAGGAGTCAGTGGAAACTATTCTCGCTGCCAAAGATGCGGCGCTAAGCGGCGACTGCAGTGACCTGATCTACGAAACCGCCGATCTGTGGTTTCACAGCATGGTCATGCTCGCGGCACTCGGGCAACATCCGCAGGCGGTACTGGACGAATTAGATCGACGTTTTGGCTTGTCCGGCCACGACGAAAAAGCCGCACGCAGCAACACCAATCAATAACAAACATACGAGGTGAGTTGTCATGGGTATTTTTGACTGGAAGCACTGGGTTGTTATCTTGGTCGTGGTGGTCTTGGTGTTTGGTACCAAGAAACTCAAAGGCTTGGGCACTGATGTTGGCGAGTCGATCAAAGGCTTTCGCAAAGCCATGAACGATGACGACAAAGGCGCCGAGGCGGACTCCGCACCTGCGCCAGCACCGGCCGCCACTCCGCTCAATCAGCCGACCACTATCGACGTGCAGGCACATAAAGTCGAACAGCCTGCGCATAAGGAATAACCGGCCATGTTCGGTATCAGTTTTGGCGAACTCCTGCTCATTGGCTTAATCGCCTTACTGGTACTCGGCCCGGAGCGTTTACCCGGCGCCGCACGCACGGCTGGGCTGTGGGTGGGCCGCTTAAAGCGCAGTTTTAACGCCATCAAGCAGGACGTTGAACGTGAGATTGGCGCCGACGAAATACGCCGTCAGTTGCACAACGAGAACGTCATGGCGCTACAGAGCAAATCAAAAGCCGCCAGCAGTTCTATCCTCGACGAAAGCACCCAAATGACCGCACTCGCAACGCCGGTAGCGCCCACAGCTCCGGCAGCGCCGATTATCGAACCGCCTCAAACACCGCGTGGCCTATGAGCAGTCAACCAACCGAGCAGCCGAGCGCTGACGACAGCCAAACGCAAATGCCGTTAGTGGCGCATCTCACCGAACTGCGCACGCGCTTACTGCGCTGTGTGGGTGCGATTTTCCTGATCTTTGCCGGGCTGTTTTATTTCGCCCAAGACATCTACACCTTCGTCTCCGCGCCGCTGCGGGCGTACTTGCCGCCGAACGCCACGATGATTGCCACCGACGTCGCCTCGCCATTTATCGCGCCCTTTAAGCTGACCATGATAGTCGCGCTCTTTCTGGCCATGCCGGTGATCCTGCAGCAAGTCTGGGGCTTTATTGCACCCGGCCTGTACAAGCACGAAAAACGCATCGCCATGCCTCTGTTGGCATCGAGCATCGTGCTGTTTTATGCCGGGATGGCCTTTGCCTATTACCTGGTATTCCCGATCATTTTCCACTTCTTCGCCAGCGTTACGCCCGAAGGCGTGTCGATGATGACGGACATCAACAGCTACCTCGACTTCGTCCTAACCTTGTTTTTCGCCTTTGGCGTAGCCTTCGAAATCCCAGTCGCGGTAGTACTGCTGATCTGGATTGGCGTGGTCGATGTGGCCTATCTACGCAAGATTCGCCCTTACGTGATCATTGGCTGTTTCGTGGTTGGCATGGTCCTGACGCCACCGGATATTTTCTCGCAAACCCTGCTGGCAGTGCCCATGTGGATGCTGTTTGAGGTCGGCATTCTGTTCGGCAGCTTGGTGCATAAGCGCGGTGAACACCCCGATGACGAGCCCACCGACAACAGCGGCGACGCTCAGCCACCCGCGACCCAGCCGTGAACCTGTTGCTACTGGAAGACGGCGACTTTGTTGCCGCCGACCGCGTACTGCTGCAAGGCCGCCGCCTCAAACACCTGCAAGAGGTGCATCGCGCCGAAGTCGGCGACAGCCTGCGCGTCGGGCGCATCGGCGGCCTGATGGGCCAAGGCCAGTTGCTCCGCCTAGATAGCGACGTCGCCGAACTACAGATCGCCCTTGAGCAAACGCCTCCAGCCAAATTACCGCTGACCCTACTGCTGGCCCTGCCGCGCCCGAAAATGCTCAAGCGCGTACTGCAAACCGTGGCCAGCATGGGCGTGCCCAAGCTGATTTTACTCAACAGCTACCGAGTGGAAAAAAGCTTCTGGCAGACGCCGTTTCTACAGCCCGAGGCGATCCGCGAGCAGCTGATTCTCGGCCTTGAACAAGCTCGTGACACCGTATTGCCCGAAGTACTGATCGAGAAACGCTTCAAGCCCTTCGTCGAAGACCAACTCAGCGAACTGGCCCAAGGCAGCCTCGGCCTAGTCGGCCACCCCGGCGATTACCCGGCCTGTCCGCGTGCGCTCAGCCAGCCAGTCACGCTGGCCATCGGCCCGGAAGGCGGCTGGATTCCCTACGAAGTCGAAAAACTGCAAGCCGCCGGCTTGCAACCGGTGCAACTTGGCGCGCGTATTCTGCGGGTCGAAACGGCGGTCACCGCCCTGCTCGCGCGCTTATTTTAGCCACCAAACATTGGCGCCACGCCTTACAACACCTGACGTAAAAACGCCTGAGCGCGGGGGTCCTGTGGCTGGCTGAAAAACTGCGCCGGTGCGGCATCTTCCAGCAATTTGCCATGATCGAAGAACAACACGCGATCAGCCACTTCTCGAGCGAAGCCCATTTCATGGGTCACGCAGACCATGGTCATGCCTTCCTGTGCGAGGGTCTGCATTACATCGAGCACTTCGCCGACCATCTCCGGGTCGAGCGCCGAGGTCGGCTCGTCGAACAGCATAACTTTCGGTTCCATCGCCAACGCTCGGGCAATCGCCACGCGCTGCTGCTGACCACCCGACAAGCGCGACGGGAACTCGTGGGCTTTCTGCGCGATGCCGACCTTCTCCAGCAACGCCAGGGCCTTCTGCTCGCTGTCTGCACGGCTGAGTTTGCGCACCACTTGCTGGGCAAGGCAGAGGTTGTCGAGCACGCTCATGTGCGGGAACAGGTTGAAATGCTGAAACACCATGCCGACTTCGCGGCGGTAGGCGTTAACGTCGGTCTTCGGGTGACTCAGGTCAAGGCCGTCGATGCTCACCGAGCCACTGTCGAGGGTTTCCAGACCGTTCAGGCAGCGCAAGAAAGTCGATTTACCCGAACCAGACGGGCCGATCACCACCAGCACTTCGCCCTTAGCCACATGTGTGCTGACGTTATCCACCGCGCGCACCACTTGGCCGTGGGCATCGAAGACTTTAACCAACTGTCGAACTTCAATCACTTTGCGCGAGCCTCCGCTCCAGCCGCCGAGCAATCTGCGACAGCGGTAAATTAATCAGCAGGTACATGGCGGCCACGCAGAACCAAATCTCGAAGGTCGAGAACGAGGTGGTGATGGCTTCGCGACCGCTCTTGGTCAGCTCGGTGATGGCAATCACCGAAACCAACGAGGTATCTTTAACCAAGCTGATGAACTGCCCGGCCAAGGCCGGCAACACCCGTTTGAAAGCTTGCGGCAAGACCACGTAACGCATCGCTTGCAAGCCCGTCAGCCCGAGCGAGCGCGCTGCCTCGGCCTGACCTTTGACCACTGACTGCACTCCCGCGCGCACAATCTCCGCCACATAAGCGCCGGTAAACAGCGCCAACGCCGCCACCCCGGCGAACTCGCGGGACAGATTGAGCACGGTGCCAATAAAGAAGTAGAAAATGAAAATCTGTACCAGCAAGGGCGTGCCGCGTACCAGTTCGACGTACACCGTCGACAGGTCGCGCAGGGTCGGATTGCTCGACAAACGGCACAGCCCAGTGAACAAACCGATCACTAGCGCTAGCGCGCCGGCCGCCAGCGAAATCCATAGGGTAGTCAGCAAGCCCCAGATCAGTGGCCCAGCGGCCCAATGCCGAGTCACGCCCAGCACATCGCCTTCGGCCACATCGTCACCCACGCGCAGGTGCACACTGTCGCTGGCGACCGTCAGTAACTGCTCGCGACCGTCGCTGCCGCGCAAGCTGACGTTACTAAGTTCACCTTGCGCGGTGATGGCGCTTACTTGGCCGAAGTCATCGGCACGCTGCGACTCTTCAGCCTGATAGACAAAGTATTGCGGCACGCGGTTCCAGTGCCACTCATAGGAAATCAAAGAGGCAGCAAACCATAGGCTGCCGGCCAACACGACAAGGATCAGCCCGGTCAATAAATGCCAAGGCCATTGAGCTTGCTTCAATTTAGCCACGCGTTAGGGTCCGAAAAAAGGCCATAAATAACAACGCGCAGGCTATTCACCTGCGCGTCGGGGGTAACCTAGGAGTCAGCCGAGGGCTTACTCCATATCCTTCAACCAGGTGGTGTCTTTAAACCACTTGGCGTGCAGACGATCATAGGTGCCATCGTGGCGAATCTGCTGCAGGTAGTTATTGATCCAGTTAATGCTGTCGTAGTCGCCCTTCTTCAAGCCAAACGCCAACGGCTCATAGGTGAAGGGCTGCTCTAGATAAACCAACTTACCGGCACCGGCCTTATTCACCGCTACCACGTTGTAAGGGGCGTCATACACGAAGGCATCAGCCTTGTCATTGACCACATCCATGACCGCTTCTTGCTCGTTATCAAAGCCGTGGTACTGGGCCTTGCTGATCAGCTTCTTGGCAATGATTTCGCCGGTTGTGCCGATCTTCGAGGTAAGCCGGTACTTAGGGTCATTCAAATCTTTATAGGATTTGATTTGATCTTGCAGGTCTTTGCGCACCAACAAAGTTTGCCCAACGACGATAAAGGGGTCGGTAAAATTCAGGCGCAAGTTGCGCTCTTGGGTCAGGGTCATGCCGCTGCCAATCATGTCGAACTTATTGGTCATTAGCGCCGGGATGATCCCGTCATAACTGGTAGAGACCAGTTCCAATTTAACGCCCATGGCCTTGGCCATGTCTTTAAGCACGTCGACTTCAAATCCGATGATTTCACCACGCTTGTTGGTCATTTCGAACGGCATATAGGTAGGATCCATGCCAACGCGCAGGGTGCCGCTCTTAACCGCGTCATCAATGGCGCCAGCCTGAGCCGCAACGCCAGCACAGGCACTCGCGACCACTATCAATGTGGCGAGAAACTTTTTCATCTTCGCTCCAAAAAGCACTAAAGCACTAAAGAATAAATTTGCAGCCAAACCTAGTAATGGCGGCCACTGATGGTCGCGCATAGTACCCGTTGCTGACCAAGGTGACGAGTTTCGCAGGCTTTTCTCGACCACTGGGCAGCGCGGCGCAATATTTAGCTTTGCAGTAAAAAGGTTACCGGCCCGTCATTCACCAGATGCACTTGCATGTCGGCGGCGAACTCGCCGCACGCCACCTGCGGATGGGCGAGCCGGGCTTGCGCGAGCAGATAATCGAACAGTTGCGCGGCCAAGGCCGGCGGTGCCGCGTTGGAGAAACTCGGGCGCAGGCCGCTATTGGTGTCGGCCACCAAGGTGAATTGCGAGACCAGCAACAAGCCGCCACTAACGTCACGCAGCGATAGGTTGGTCTTGCCGGCTGCATCGGCAAATACCCGGTAGTTGAGCAATTTCTGCAAGAGCTTGTCGGCACTGGCTTGGCTGTCTTGCGGCTCAACTCCGACCAGCACCAGCAAGCCCTGCTCGATCGCGCCGACCACCTGGCCGGCAACCTCAACCCGCGCCTGCGTGACGCGCTGCAGCAGCGCCTTCATGCTTCCTCTGGAGCCAGGTCGAGCAAGCGTCGCGCCATTTCATCGGCCGCCCGCACCAGCGCATCGGTAATCCCCACCTCGGAAGCCGCGTGGCCGGCATCGCGAATAATCTGCAACTCGCTGTTCGGCCAGGCCTGATGCAAGGCCAAGGCGTTATCCAAAGGACACACCACATCGTACCGACCGTGCACGATAACGCCGGGCAAATGGGCGATCTTGGGCATGTCGCGGATCAGCTGATCGGGCTCGAAAAAGGCTTTATTGACGAAGTAATGGCATTCGATCCGGGCAATCGATAACGCTCGATGCGCATCACTGAAGCGCTCGACCACCTGCGGATTGGGCCGCAGGGTGGCGGTGCGCCCCTCCCACGTCGACCACGCCTTAGCCGCATGCATCTGCGCGATCTGATCCGGCCCGGTTAAACGCTGGTAGAACGCCTGCATCAAGTTACCGCGTTCTTCGAGCGGAATCGGCGCTAGATAGTCTTCCCAGTAATCAGGGAACAACCGGCTCGCACCCGCTTGGTAGAACCAGTCAAAATCCTGCTGCCGACAGAGGAAGATACCGCGCAAAATCAGCCCATGGACACGCTCTGGATGGCTTTGCGCGTAGGCCAGCGCCAAGGTCGAGCCCCAGGAACCACCAAACAACACCCACTTTTCAATGCCTAACTGCTGGCGAATATGCTCAAGGTCGTCAACCAAGTCCCAAGTAGTGTTGCGTTCGAGGCTGGCGTGCGGGGTTGAGCGGCCACAACCACGCTGATCGAAAGTGATGATGCGGTACAGATTGGGGTCAAAAAAGCGCCGACTCAGGGCGTCGCAGCCCGCGCCGGGGCCGCCATGAATAAACACCACCGGCAAACCATTGGCCGAACCACTCTCGTCGACATACAGCACATGCGGCTGCGCGACGGGCAACTCATGGCGGGCGTAAGGTTTAATTTCCGGATAAAGCGTTTGCATGCTGTACTCCCGAAGCTGCGCACGCGGACCCAATTGGGCACCGCTCTGATACTCTAGAGGCCATCATAACCACGAAAAGGAACTTCGGCATGCGACTCAGGTTATTTACTCTGGCCAGCCTGCTAATTGTTAGCCTGCTGAGCGGCTGCGGCCAAACAGACCCACAGGCGGCACTCGAGGCCGCCGTGCAACAACTGCAAGACAATCTGGAAAACAAGCAAACCAACGCGCTACTCGAACAACTGCATGCACAGTTCAGCGCCGAGCAACAATACGATCGCGAATGGGCCAAGCGGACCCTGCTGATGGTTTTTTTACGTCATCAAAAAGTCAGTGTGATCGCCTTTAGCAAGACCAGCCAGATCGACCCGACCTACCCCGACAGAGGCAACACCGAAGCGGAAATTGCCGTAACTGGCGCCAGCGGGCTAATTCCGGACGACGCTGCGCACTATCATGTGCAACTGCAGTGGTGGCTAGAAGATGGTGAGTGGCAGTTAGCGCGACTGAATTGGCGCTAACTCAGGGACGCGGCATGGCTTGATCGGCAGTTCGCCAAATCAATCCTTCAGTGTCGTAACCGCGCTCGCGGGCAATCGCCAGCATCCGCTCACGGCTTTGCGCCGACACCTGCGGGGTACGCGACAGTAACCACAGGTACTTACGATTAGGATTACCCACCAAGGCTAGCTGGTAACCCTCATCCAGATACAGCACCCAGTACTCGCCACGGGTAACGTCGGGAAACAGTCGGCTAAACCAGTTATCAAAACGCACCCAGAGCTTATCGGTTTGCCCGGCCTGTTGTGGCACTGCCTCACCATTTGCCTGCAAGCCCTCGCCACTTAGGCTCAGGCAGCTATTCAGCACGGCTACGCGGCCATCCGCCTGCAACTGGTAATGTGCTTGCGCCTGGGCACAATTGCGCTGAAAGAACATCGGCAAGCGCGCCAACTCGTACCAAGTGCCCTGATAACGCTGCAAGTCAACCTGACCGGCCGTTTGCGGAGCAGCCAACTGGCCGGCCGAACTGCTGCAACCAGCCAGCAGCATGAACAAGCAGAAACCTGCAATGCGACGCATGACGACCTCTACTTCAGGCCTTGGCCGGAAAACAGCAACACTTTATCGGCCGCAAACTGCACGCTGATCGAGGTTTTTGCATCACCCCAAGTACAACTGCTGATGCCCAAAGCACCAGAACATTCGCTTGGCGCACCGAGCAAGGTTTGCACCTCGGCTTTATCCATGCCGGCAGTAAGCTTGGCGTAGTTGGCTTCAGTGACCTTGCTGCAAGCGCCTAACAACAGCAGCAATGACAGTAAGGCGAAAGGACGAATAGACATGGCTGAACTCCTAAGTAGCTAACTAACACTACGCCGACCGTTACGTGATTTACGGCTGCTGGCCTGCCAATCACGGCAAGCCAGCCAAGGCCTGGTTACTCTTGGTGATAAGCAGTAACGCGGGCCACTTCTTCTTTCGAACCCAAGAATACCGGTACGCGCTGGTGCAGCGAAGTCGGCTGAATGTCCAAAATGCGCTGCTGACCATCGGTAGCGGCGCCGCCAGCTTGCTCGATGATAAACGACATAGGATTGGCCTCGTACATCAGGCGCAATTTGCCCGGCATCGACGGGTCACGCGAATCGCGCGGGTACATAAACAGACCGCCACGGGTCAAAATACGATGCACGTCGGCAACCATCGAAGCCACCCAGCGCATGTTGTAGTCCTTACCCAGCGGCCCGGTTTTACCAGCCAGCAACTCATCCACATAACGGCTAACAGGTGCATCCCAGTGGCGCTGATTGGACATGTTAATAGCGAACTCTTTGGTTTGCTCCGGCACTTGGATGTTGTCATGGGTCAAGATAAAGCTGCCCAGTTCACGGTCCAGAGTGAAGCCTTTAACGCCATTACCCAAGGTCAACATCAGCATGGTTTGCGGGCCGTATACCGCGTAACCGGCGGCGACTTGCTCGGTGCCAGGCTGCAAGAAAGCCTCCTCACCGAGGTCGCCCTCGGCGCCGTTACGCTCAGGGCAGCGCAGTACCGAGAAGATAGTCCCGACCGAAACGTTAACATCGATATTGGATGAACCATCCAACGGGTCGAACACTAACAAGTAAGCACCTTTTGGGTACTTACCGGGAATTTGATAAGCGTTGTCCATTTCCTCTGACGCCATGCCGGCCAAGTGACCGCCCCACTCGTTGGCCTCAAGCAGAATGTCATTAGACAGCACATCAAGTTTTTTCTGGATCTCGCCCTGAATATTTTCAGTGCCCATGCTACCAAGCACGCCGCCCAGCGCCCCCTTGGAAACCGTGTGGCTAATTTCCTTACAGGCACGGGCCACGACTTCAATCAGAAAACGCAAATCCGCCGGGGTATTGTTACTGCGGGTTTGTTCAATCAAGTAGCGGCTCAGGGTAATGCGCGACATGGGAGGCACCGATGCTGGATATTAATTGCGCGCAGTTTACCCTGTAACTGCGCGCAGTGCCTCACACGGCTAGCTGATTTGACTTACCAGTCGAACGCCAGCGAAACGTTTACCCCTTGCAGCGTTTGCTCTTGAGCTTTGCTGTAGTTGTACGCACCACGCAGCGACAGGTTTTTGCTCAGCAGATGGCTTACACCAATAGTGCCGCTATCCAAACTGTCGCCTGGGGTGTAACCCTGTAACTCAAATGCAACTCCGGGCAAGCTAACCAGCTCAGACTTAAGCTCAGTGGTGTCGTCGTCGTACTCACGCTGGTGGCTGTATTCGGCGAACATGGCTGTTTGCGGGGTCAGCTGGTAACGCCCCTGAATGCCCGCACCTAAACGCCGCGAATCGCGCTGCTGACTGTCAAAGCTGAGCGCGGTAGAGGCGGCACCCTCTTCTGCGTAGCTGTCGACATCCACCCGCGCATAGTCACCACTAATAAATGGGCTTAGATGCCACTCGCTACCGGCTTGGGCAATGTCATAGCCTACGCGGCCCGAAGCACCCCAGATATTACCGTCGGTGTCGCCCTGCTCGGTACGCTTAACTTGCCCTAAATCGAAGGAACGATCCAAGCTGTCATAATTTAGCGAGCCAACACTCATGGCCAGATCTGCCCACCAGCGATTTTGCTCGTACTGAGCAAAGGCTGTAGCCAAATAACTCTTCAGCTTGTAGTCCGAGTTAGCGTTACCCACCTCTAACTTTTGCTCGTACGCACCCAATACTGCGCCAACACGCCATTCGTCGGCGAAGCGATAGCTGGTGCCCACGTTCAGGCTATAGCCATTCCCATCGCCACTTTGCGAGTTATCTTGATGAGCATAGTCTTGATGCTGACCTCCGCCAACCACAAAGCCACGCCACTCGTTAACAGCCTGCCAAGCACTCCAATCAGCTTGCCATTGGTTACGCAATAGATCTTGCTGAGCCTGCAAAGTACCCAGTGCCATTTCCGGCAACAAGGTTAGCTCCTGCGGTGCGCTTAAGATCGAGTAGGCATAATCAGCGGCAATTTGCTGTACCGCGGTGGTCGGGTGAACACCGTCGTTAAACATCAACTTGCTCGGATCAGGCGTCGCGCTGTTGATGCCCCAAGCCGCATTGACGTTGCTGCAGCCGTTAAAACAAGTTCCGGTTAAATTCTGACTGGCATCAAAACCATAGGCGCCGGCACTGGCCGTCACTTCAGTCACTAACAACGGTAAGTTGAGTGGAATGACATTGGCATTCAGGCCACGCAACTGACTGACCAGTTCGGTATTTACATCACTCGCAAGACCCGAGAAAAAACTATTAGAACCATTAAACGTTGGCGTATTACCAACATTAGGCAGCAACGACACCATGATGTAACGAGCGCCAGCCCCCTGCAGCGCCTCAACGCTGTCGACTACACGACCAGCTGCTGCCTGAGCCTGGGAGGTACTAAGAATGCGCCCTTGGAGAAAGTCGTTACCGCCACCATTGACGTAATAGAGCGCATTGCGATCTAGACTCAAACCGCGGTTGGCCAGATCAACTAAAAAGCCATCCCGGGTCCGGGTTCCGGCAACCGAGCCACCGGCTTTAGTGATGGAATCCAACACTTGGTCGGTGCGATAACCACCTACCGCCCAGTTATTGCCATCCGCCCAGCCATTTGCTTGAAACACCGACGAAGTAGAAGGCGTTTGCAAACCCAAACCCAGCGCCTGACCAATCAGCATTGGCGAGCTTTGCCCGTAAATCTCACCGCTGGCATCGGTAAACAGCGGGCCAATACGATTGGTGAAACGCCGGGTTTGAGTACTCGAATTTACCGAATCCGGGAATTGCCCAGCATCACTGAGACTATCGCCGAACACATACATGGCGCTGTACGGTGCGGCAGTAACGGAGGGGGCTACAGTTGCTAGCAAGCAGGCAGCCGCTAACGGGGTAAGCAGATGTTTCATATGCAGTCCTTATTATTGTGTTTATGACTTAGCCCACGGACTGTACCGAGTTTTCAAATATGTAACAGGCGTATCTACCTCCATTCATCTGAACACATGTACACCATTCAGCCTGCGAATTAGCTGGCACTACGGGCAACTTCTTAGCCGCCTACTGCGCTCAGTTCAACCCTATTACGCCCAGCATTTTTAGCGGCGTACATGGCGCTGTCGGCCGCGCTCAAGAGTTGTTCAAGGCTCTGGCCTTGCGCCGGCCAGAGCGCTAAACCGATCGAAACAGTAATGGTTTGCGGACCGTCACGCGTATGCAACGGCGTACTGGCCAGTTCACGGCAAATCGACTGTAAGCGGCTGAGCGCCACTGCCGCATCGGCACCCGGCATGATCAACACAAACTCCTCGCCGCCAATGCGAAACAACGCATCGGAGCTGCGTAAATGACCACTCAACTGCGCCGCCAAGGCTTTCAGTACGTCATCACCGACCAAGTGCCCAAAGCTGTCGTTCAGCGCTTTAAAGTGGTCAAGATCGAGCATGGCCAACGCTAGGTTGTGATTGTCACGCTGGGCATGAGCACGTTCGCGCAAAAAGAATTCGGCCAAATATCGCCGGTTGTACAAGCCCGTGAGCGGGTCGCGCAGGGCTTGCTCGCGCAATTGTTCATGCAGCGCCGAAATAGTCTGCAAGCGCTCCTCGCTAACACTCAAAGCGGCTACCAGCTTTAGCTCGCTTTGATGCGACTCAGTGACATCGCGCAGATAGAGCATCTCGCCAAGAATCCGATTGCCGCTGTGTAAGCGGCGCTCGATATTGCGCCGACGTACCTCGAGATAACGCGCGGGGGTATCCAGCGTCAGTAGCTGAGCTCCCTCAGCACTGCCCGGCTGCTGCAACATTTCAGCTAAGGCGCGCCCGAACACCGGCCAAAGGCGTAACTCTCGGCCTTGCCAATTCGCACCTGAGCCGGCCAGTTGCAGCGCCGCTGGGTTGGCTTCAATCACCCGCTGCTGGGGATCCAGAACCAACACCGGATCAAGCAAGGCTTCGAGCAAAAGATGCCGCGCCACTGGCAGCACATCGAACAAACGTACACCGACAATCAGCCAACCAAAAGCCAATAAGGTCAAGGCAAAACTGAACGGGGTAGGGTCAAAGCCAAACAAGGTCACACCGACGCCGACATAACTCAAATTGGCCGACCATGGCAGTAGGGTCAGCAATACAAAGGCTAAATAATGTTGGCGATACAAGCCCTGATTTTGCTTGGCGGCGCGCAACACCACCGCAAAGCAGAACAGCATAAGCAGATAGACATAAACGGCGGCGGCAAAAAACAACGGACCGTGCTCATAACGAATGGGCGCGCCTAACTGTGCAGAAACAGGCCCACTGCCGGCACCATAGAACCAGCCATGCCAAGGATTGCTCAACGCCAGCAGCCAACAAACCCCAGGTGCAAGCGTCAGACTGAAGACCTGACGAGCAGGCAGGGATTGACTGTCGCTGTTAACGTACTGCCAGAGAAACACCGCCCAACAGGTTGGCACGCTCATGATCCCCGGCCAAGCCATAGCGGCCCAAAACATTTTGCACTCGGCGCCCTGCACGGCAAGTTCTAGGGCGGCGCTTAAAAGCCACCAGAGCATCCCCAGGTGCATCACAAAAAAGCTGTTCCGCCCTGGAAAATAGCGCTGCTGTAAAATCCAACGCGACAACCAAAGCACGCCCAGCCAGACCAGCAGGGTGAATACTACCGGTGCCGAGAGGCTCCAGCCCGCGCTGCAACCACTCACCGCCAACCGCCCATTAAGTTAGCGGCCTGATGGTCCAGCGCAAGCGACAAAAAATGTTTCATCGGTACAGCCATCCCTAGCAAAGCTACTTAATTGGTCAGCTTATACACCGACATGAGTGCTTAATCCTAGCTCACGATTTTGCCGGTGCCGCCCGCAGCAAGCTCAGCGCCATCAACACCAGCAAACCGACGCCCAGTAGCAACACCGCCCACAAGCCGATGCGCTTCCAATCGGGGCCACTGGCGACGCTTGCTACGACGACGGGAGAGTCGGGAGTCGTAACCGCACTACTGACCGTCGCCAGCCCCAGCCGACTCAAGCGCTCCGGTTGAAAGCCCGGGATCAACGTAGTCAACGCCAGGTTGGCGGCCTTGGCGCCGGCATTACCTAAGGCCAAGGTGTAGGGCGGCGTGCCACGGGCGAGAAACACCAGTTCGGTGGCGCGCATACCCACTTGTAGTTGTGGCGCTTCAGTGCCCAAACCTCCGCCGCGCTGGTCGACGACTAGTTTGAGCTGCTGCACGGGCGCACCATACAGCTCGATGACGTTTTGCACGGACTCAACCTCCGGCTTACCTGTCTGCGGCAAGCGATACAGCAAGCTACGGCTGAGCAGCTGCCATTGCACCTTGCCATCGCGGCGCCCGTAGAGCTGCACCGGTGCCAAGGTATTGGTCTGCGGCAGATTGATTTTGAATCGCTCCAGCGGCAATGCCAGCGGTAAATCCCAGATAAATTCGCCGCTCTTGACGCTGTTTGGCACGAGCACCGCCGACCACGCCATAGGTGCTGGCAGGCTGTCACTGGTACGGCTGAATAGTTGCGCCTCGGTCAGAGCCGGAGCTTGCTGCGGAGCGAGCCAAAGCAAGCGCAAATAGCGTGCCCGCTCACCGGGCAGCTGGACGCTGCGCTGCTCAAGCTGTTCGTCGGCAAACGACATACGGGCAATCTGTCCCTGCCCCCAACTCTGCCAATGTTGCAAGTCATCGCTGGCCTCGATCGAGAAGCTCTGAAAGCCCTCGGCATCACCACTCCAATTCAGCTGGAGTTTTTCCAACGGCGCAGCGATTACACTGGCATCCAGTAACCAGCCGCGCAATTGTTCTTCAGCCGGTGCGGCTCCGCTCGGCGCCGTCACTTCAACCAAGGTGCCACTGCTGTTGCGCTGCACACGAATGCCAGAGGCATCGAGGGGGGCATCTTTAGGCCCGCGCAAGGGGAACCACTTAACCGCCGTTTGCTGGATTTTTTCGCGTTCCTCGGCACGCCCCAGCGTTAGCGCATAGGCCTGTGCTTGGCCTTGCGCGTTAAACACCCGAGCATCGCGTAAATCGGCAAATTGCGCGGCAAAATGCAACGTCATCGGCAGCTCTAAGCGGTACCAAGGCCCCTCGCCGCTGAGTGTCAATGGCACTTGGCTGCGAAAATCTGCAGGTGCGTCTTGCGCGCTAGCCAGCGGCGCCAGCAGGCTGAACGCCACGGCCACAAGGCTAATCCAGCGCCCCGACAAAGAGTTCTGACTCATGATTTGACCTGCTCTAATTCAGGCTCCGCACGCCGGGGAGGTAGCGGAGCAAAGTAGCCTACGATCAGCAGCAACACGCCGACCCCAATAAACGAAACGATGCGAGCCAAGCCGCCTTGATTACCCAGCTCGATAAACAACAACTTGGCCACTACCACGGCGATTAACGCCGCGCCGATCAGCCAGAGTTCGCGGCGCACATGGCGATGACCAACGATCATCAGCGGCAAGGCGATCAGGGTCCAGACAATCGACAGGCCGGCTTGCACCAGCATGGAGTCGAGCAGTGCCGACAGCTCGTATGGCACCGAGCCCCAGTGATGCGCAGCGCGAAACACTGCCGCGGTAAACAAACTGAACAGCGCCACACCGGCAATACACTGCGCCCACCAATCGGCCCGCTGCGCAGTCCAGCCCAGCTGCGGCAAGCCGCTGCGCAACCACTGGCAGGTGCCGAATAAGGCAAACAACAAGCCCAACTCCAGCGGGTTAATCAACGGCAGATACGGCAAGGGCTCGGCTGCGCCATCGCTGGCGATATTGGCCAAGCCAAACCAACCCAGCATCAGCGCCGCCAAAGGCGCAGCCGCCAGCACGCGGTACTCCCGCAGGTATGCTGTGAATGGCCAAGGCAGTCGACTGAGCCGCGTTTGCGGCTGAGCCATTAACCATAAATAGCCACTTGGCAGCAGCGCCCAACCCAGCCAGCGCCAGGCGTTGTAATGCTCGGCCAACTGCGCCAGCAGGTAGCGCAACTCCAGCGCCAGCAGGCCCAACAACAACCAACAGCCCAGCACATGTGCCGCACTGACTGCGCGCCGTGGCAACAAATTGGGCAATTTGCGCAACAGACCAAGGTGCACGGCAAACAGCAGCGTCCAAGCCAACCAGGCAAAGTTCGCGGCGGGGTGCCAATCGCTGCGCCACGCCAGCGCCAACAAAAGCCCGGCCACGGGAATCAATAAGCTGCTGACTCGCGCCAGAGCCCGCCAGTCGCTACGCAAGGCGCACAACGCCGCCAGCGCCACGCTGACGGCCAACGTCAGCAGTAACAGCGTGGTCTGCAACTCGGCAGACGCAAAGCGCAGCACTTCGCTGACCCAGGCCAAGGCCCACCAACCTACGCCCCACACCAATAACAATTGCGACAAGCGCTCAAGACTCAAGCGGCCCAAGTCGCCAGCGGCCTCGCGACGCACCACCTGATGCAACCGCCAAGCGCCCACTAGGGCGGCCAAACCCAGCACCAGCGGCGTCCAGAAGCCGCCATGCGCCAATGGCTTGAGCCCCTCACTGGCCAAAGGCCCGAGCAGCACCGGCCCAGCCAGCAGAAACGCCGCGCCGCCGATCACTTGCAGCAGCAAACCGAAGACAAAACTGGCGCGCTGTTGCAAGTGCAAACTCAGCCAGATGATCAGCAAGCCACTGCCCGCCCACACCGCGCTCGCGGTCTGCCACGGCAGCACGAACAACACCGCCAAGTTGATAAATACCAAGCCGACCAACAACACCACTGACAGGCTGCGCAGCAGTCGCACATCGCTGCGCACCAGCTGATCACGCGCCGCCAACAGCATCCCACCGATCAGCGCCAAGCCAATCAGCGAGGCGGTCATTAGTCCACGCCAACCGGCGCTGAACACCCCAGCGCCGGCGCCCGTCGAACCCTCCAATTGCGCCAGAAACACCACACCACCGAGCAACTGCACGGAGAAGGCAGTGAATAGAAAACTGCGCTCTTGCAAGCGCAAACCAGCAAACAGGGTCACCAGACCGGCCAGCGACCAGATGATGGCGGTGGCTTCTGCGCCGAAGCACAGCGGCGCGATCAAGTACAGGAAGCCCAGACCTGTGCAGGCCAGTACCGGCAACAGGCGCCGCTCCCAGGCGGCCGTGGCATCGGCCGGCGCTTGGCGTAACTGCCAGTAGCTGAACAGCAGGCTGCCGAGCATCAAAGCGCCCAGCGGCGGACCGGCGAGCAAGCTGTCCTGGCCATGGCTAAGCTCAGTAACAAAGGCCAACACAGCCGCAGTTTGTAGCAACAAAGCGAAGATGCGCGCCAAGGGCCTGCGCTGATGCAGGCCCAGCCAGTAGATAGCCGAACCCTCCACCGCCCAGACAGCCGAGGTCCAGCCGGCGCTTAGACCGAGCGGAATCGCGAGAGTGCCGAACACCACGCCCAAGGCGATACAGGTTTCGACCAACAGCAAGGCACGCTCGCCAGTGCGCCCAGCCAACAGACGCGCCAGCCCCATGTAGAACAACCCCAGCGCCAGCGCACTGAAGGCGGCGGCAAACTCCAGATGCTGAATGACGGCGTACTGCAAACCAAAACCAATCAGCGGTGGACCAAACAACACACTGCCATCGACATAGTCTCCCTGACGCGCCGACCAGCGCAGCAACTCGGCCCGCTCGACAGGGGCGGCCAGCGCCTCGCGCAACTTGCGTCGAGCAAACAACAGACCGATGCCGACATACATCAAGAAAAACAGCACCAGAAACGGCTCGGTGCTCCACAGTAGCTCTGGCGTGTAAGAGCGCAGCCCCCACGCAAAGCCAATCCCGAAGGTGCCGACAAAACCGATCAGGTTGAGCACGCGCCAGGCTTTAAACCAAGCAATGGCTAAAATTCCGCTGTTGAGCAGAATGAAATAGGAAAACAATGCAACATGGTTGCCGGCACCGGTCGAGGTCAAAATCGGCGCGGCAAAACCACCCAACGCTGCCGCTGCCGCCAACCCCAGCGCATCTTGAGTGATGGCTAAAATGGCCGAACAGACGGTGATCACCACCAGCAAGCTCAGCGCCTCGGTGGAACTTAGCAGCGGATGCAGGCGCATTGCGGCAAACACCGTCAGATATAGCACGGCAATCCCGGTGCCTTGCAGCATCAAGCCGTAGTTGGTGTTGCGCAGCCGCAACCACCAACCCAGCCCGAGTAAGGCCACCGCCGTCGCCGCCACCCCGGCATAACGCACTTGCACCGGCACTACCATGCCTTCAGTGGCGTAGCGCAGCAAAAAGGCCAAACCGAGAAACAACAGCACCACCCCCACACGCAGCACCGTATTGCCGCCAAACAGCCAAGCCTTGGCCTGAGCAATGGCCCGCTCAATAAGCGATGGCTCACGGGGCTTGCGTGGTGACGGTGGTGCGGCTGGACGGGGCGGCTGTGGCGCCCAAACCTGCGCCGGCAACTCACGACTCGCCGGCAACGGCTCAAGCACTGGCAACTCCCAGACCAACTCGCTGTCAGCGGCGGCCTCAGAGGCCTGCGACTCGGGCAACTGCCACACCAGACCATCGTCCGCGTCGACTTGCGCAGCGCTATTGGTAAGCGCTACAGCCTCGGCGGGTTCGGGCGTGACCGGCGTAACGCTAGGCGGAGCAGGCGCGCCCGCCTCAACCCCGAGTAAGCGCTGATGAATGGCCGCAGTGCCCTGCTCGAAGCGCTCGGCAAACGCCTGCAGCTCTTTGCGTAAGGCGCTTTGTTCAAACTCCAGAGCGCGCACCTTGAGCGCTTGGCCCAACGCCAAACCGATCAAACCACCAAAAATAGCGCCGCTGAGCGACTCGTCGGAGGCCGCACCAACTATTAAGCCGGCCAGCATGAAAATCCATTGCATGCGCTGAGTTCCAAGATCAAATGATTGAAAGAAACACCTGCTTCCCTGCCAAACCGCCAGCCGCCTGTGGCAGACGACCAGCCCAAAGCAAAACGACTGACCAGTATAGAGTCAACCCGTTTTCACTGACAAAGACGAGTGCACAGTCCGGCATCGACACATAAAACGGCATTTATGCACTTATTAACCAACAAACCGGCCAGATGGTCGTTCATAAAGGCGCAGACATCGCTATCATCGCGCGCCGAGCACGCTCACCTTCCGAGTCTCACACACAGGTACACAGCGACATGAGTAAGTTATTGATCGTCGGTGCAGATTTAGACCGTACCGATACATGGATCAAATACGAGCGCACCATGTGCGGCAGCTGCGTATCGTCGTGCTGCACCATGCCGGTCGAAGTGCGCTTTAACGACCTGCTACGCATTGGTCTGGTACAAGAGTTCGAGCGCAGCGAGCCGCGCAAAGACATCGCCAAGCGCCTGCAAAAAGAAGGCATCGTCGAGCGCTACAACCAGAAGCAAGAAATCTTCACCTTGGTGCGCATGGGCAATAACGACTGCCTGTACCTAGACCGCAAGAGCCGCCTGTGCACCATCTACGACCTGCGCCCAGACACCTGCCGCAACCACCCAAAAATCGGCCCACGCCCGGGTTTCTGCGCCTTTAAGCCGAAGCTGTAATCGCCCCGCGACTAACCCGCACGCAATAAAAAAGCCCCGCGCATGCACTGCCGGGGCTTTTTGTTTCAGTTGCCGCTATTTACTGCTGGGCCAAATCCGCAGGTTTGCTCTCAACCGCCACCACCTTAGGTTTGATCAGGCTGAAATCGATCAGCGACTTGGGCTGATACGGATCGCCGATTATCAGCGGGCGCACCTTAAAGTCGGCACTCACCAGGCTCTTGCTGGTGTCCAACTCGGCAAAGCTTAATCCGGCCAAATTAGCCCAGGTGTGAATCAGGTTTGCGCTGCTGTAGGGCCGACTCAGCGCCGTCGTATAGTCAGCCGGGTTGTTGGCCCGCCACTGCTCGGAGGTCCAGAGCATAAAGGGAATGGTGTACATCGGTGCCGTAGGTTTGCCCTCGTTACGGCCGAGCACGCTGCCCTCGGGCGAATCAAACACCGCCTCGCCGTGATCAGACAAATACAACAGGAAGCCATTGGGCTTAGTCGCGGCGAAATTTTCAATCAAGCTCGCCACCACAAAGTCGTTGTACAACACCGCATTGTCGTAGCTGTTGTAGGTCGGCAACTGATCATCCGTCACCCAAGCTGGCACACCTTGACGGTCGTTAAACTGGTCAAACTCGGCTGGGTAGCGGTACTTGTAGCTCATGTGGGTGCCGAGCAAGTGAATGATGATTAGCTTGCGCGGCGCGGCATCGCCCAAGATCTTATTGAACGGCGCTAACACATCGCCATCGTACTGCCGGGCATCCTGATTGAGGTTGTTATTCAGGTACACCTGCTCATCGGCCTGCTTTGAAAAAGTTGTCAACATGGTGTTGCGCTTGGTCATGGTCTGCTGATTGGTAATCCAGTAGGTCTTGTAACCAGCCTGCTTCATCATATTCATGATCGACGGAGTGGTCAGATACGCATCCGGGTTTTTCTCATCAGCAAAGGTCAGCACCTGCTGCAACGCTTCAATGGTGTAGGGGCGCGGCGTAACCACGTTGTCGAACACCGCCAATTGCTCACGCAACTTATCCAGTTTTGGCGTAGTCGCGCGCGGATAACCGTACAGGCTCATGCGTTGACGATTAGTTGATTCCCCCAAAACCAACACCAAAGTGCTGGGGAGATCGACATGTTTATCAAGCATGTTTTGCAACGGAGCAATTTTGGCGTTATCTGCCAGCAGTAGCTGCATATCGCTGAGTTGCTCCAGGTATTTACGGTACCCCACCACTAACTGCCACGGCACAGCCGGCTCAACCCGCGCCTCAAACTTCTCCAGCGCCTGCTGTAATGTAGGGCGCTTTTGAATTTGCTTGGCCAGCGGATACACCAGCACACCCACGAAAATGGCCAAACTCAAAAGTAGTGCTTGTTTGCGCGAAAAACCTAACGGGCGCACCCGCCTCCACAGCAACCAAGCGCCAAAGCTGTAGGCCAGATACACCGGCACCATCCACCAGGCAAAGTACTGGGCAAAGTACTCGCTGCTCTCGGCAATATTCGATTCAAACATGATAAAAATCACGCTCTGCGAAAACTGCTGACCATAGATACAAAAATAGCCCAGACCAACCAGCGAGCTCAGCCACAGCACCACACCGACAGTACCGGCAATGGCACGCGCTTTAGAGGGAAACAGCAACACCGGAATCAGCCAGATGGTGCTCATCAACAAGGCTTGGCGAAAATTCTCAAACCCGCTGGTGCCGGTTAGCTGGATCAGTAAATGGGTGACCCCGGAGAAGTACCAAAAAAACAGGAACAACCAACCAAGGCCAGCCCAATCCATACCCTGCCGGCCTTTGGCCTGTGCTATCGCTTGCATCTATATTCCTCCACCGGGCAATCAAAAATGGCTAAACATCAAACATTACAACCCACCAACCATGCACTGGCGGGCAATTTTGCCGCATATCTTAGCCATGCGCATGTGAAAACCGTGTCTGAACCAAGCAGACCTGTGCCTGCCGCATTTCGCCCAATAGCAAAAAGCCCCCGCCATCGAGGATGGCGGGGGCTTTTTTAAGCGCAGTACGAGTTACTTACTGCTTTTCTTGCCGGCGCGAGTACGCTCGCTTTCGCCAAGAATTTTCTTACGCAGGCGAATCGACTTCGGCGTTACTTCGCACAGTTCGTCTTCTTGCACGAACTCCAGCGCTTGCTCCAGGGTGAAACGGATTGGCGGAACCAAAGCAATGGTTTCGTCCTTACCGGAGGCACGCATGTTGTCGAGCTTCTTACCCTTGGTAGGGTTAATGCCCAGGTCGTTGTCGCGGCTGTTGATGCCGACGATTTGACCTTCGTAGATTTCCTGGCCGTGCTCGACGAACAGCTTGCCGCGCGCTTGCAGGGTTTCCAGCGAGTAAGTCAGAGCCTTACCAGTAGCCACCGAAACCAGTACACCGTTCTGACGGCCGGACATGTCGCCCGACTTCATTGGTGCGTAACGGTCGAAGATGCTGGTCAGGATGCCGCCACCACAGGTGATGGTCAGGAACTCGTTACGGAAACCGATCAAGCCACGGGCCGGGATGTTGTACTCAAGGCGCACACGGCCCTTGCCATCCGGAACCATGTTGGTCAGGTCGCCTTTACGCACACCCATCTGCTCCATCAACGCGCCCTGATACTCTTCTGGCAAGTCGATGGTGACGTTTTCGAACGGCTCGTGCTTGACGCCGTCGACGTTGCGGATGATCACTTCTGGACGACCCACACCCATTTCGAAGCCTTCGCGACGCATGGTTTCGATCAGTACCGACAAGTGCAACTCGCCACGGCCAGACACTTTGAACTTGTCTGCGCTGTCGCCTTCTTCAACGCGCAGAGCCACGTTGAAAAGCAGCTCCTTGTCCAGACGCTCACGGATGTTACGGCTGGTGACGAACTTGCCTTCTTTACCGCAGAACGGCGAGTCATTTACCTGGAAGGTCATGCTCACAGTTGGCTCATCAACCGACAGCGGCTTCATCGCCTCGACGTTCTGTGGGTCGCACAGGGTGTCGGAGATGAACAGCTCGTCGAAACCGCTGATGCAGACGATGTCGCCAGCGGCGGCTTCTTCAACGTCAACGCGGTGCAGACCGTGGTGACCCATCAGCTTGAGGATACGGCCGTTACGGCGCTTGCCGTCAACGTCGATAGCCACCACCTGAGTGTTTGGCTTAACGCGACCACGGGCGATCCGGCCAACGCCGATAACACCGAGGAAGCTGTTGTAGTCCAGAGCCGAGATTTGCATCTGGAACGGACCATCACGGTCAACTTGTGGCGCAGGAACGTGGTCAACAATGGCCTGATACAACGGGGTCATGTCTTCCGCCATGTCGGTGTGATCCAGACCGGCAATACCGTTCAGGGCCGAGGCGTAAATAACCTTAAAGTCCAACTGCTCTTCGGTGGCACCGAGGTTGTCGAACAGGTCGAAGATTTGATCCAGAACCCAGTCTGGACGTGCGCCCGGACGGTCAACCTTGTTGATCACCACGATCGGACGCAGGCCGGCTTCGAAAGCCTTCTTGGTCACGAAGCGGGTTTGCGGCATTGGGCCGTCTTGGGCGTCAACTAGCAGCAGCACCGAGTCAACCATCGACATTACCCGCTCAACTTCGCCGCCGAAGTCGGCGTGACCTGGGGTGTCAACGATGTTGATGTGGTAGCCGCCCCAGTTGATGGCGGTGTTCTTGGCCAGAATGGTAATGCCGCGCTCTTTTTCCTGGTCGTTGCTGTCCATCACGCGCTCGTCGTTGAGCTCGTTGCGCTCAAGAGTGCCGGACTGACGCAGGAGTTTGTCTACCAGGGTGGTTTTACCGTGGTCAACGTGAGCAATGATGGCGATGTTACGTAGATTTTCGATCACTTTTGTATCTCGATCAGAGGATTCGGTGTGCCGCCTAGTTTAGGCTGCATTGAGTAAAGAGTCTTATGCAACTGTGACACTAGGTCGGTCGGGAGGGCGATGGCGGATACTGCCGCCATTTAACCCCGGGACTTTATGCCGGACGATAAACGCGCACATTGGCATGTCCCTCGCTCAACAAGTGGTGAACATGCAGGCGGCTCATCACCCCCTTATCGCAATACAGCAGGTACTGGCGCGTCGCATCCAGCTCCTTGAAGCGGCTGTTCAAAGCAAAGAACGGCAGCGTTTGAACCTCTATGTCGCCCAACTGCAGCGGCGCATCTTCTTGGGCGTCGGGGTGACGAATATCCAACACTATCTGCCCCGGCAAAACTTGGGTGACTTCTTCGACCTGAATATCACGACCCAGCTCGTCCATCACGTGATCAATCGACACCCGCCGCGCATTGCCGATGGCACGCTCCAGCACGCTCATGTCGAACTGCTCTTCTTCATATACCACGCGCGGCAACTTGGCTCGGGTGGTGGGGCCGACCGAAATCACCCCGCAGTATTCCGGCATGTGCTTGGCGAACTCGGCGGTGCCGATGGCGGCAGCGGTGTCGATAATGTCTTGCTTGTGGCTGGCGATTAACGGGCGCAAGACCAATTTATCGGTCACGGCGTCAATCACCGACAGGTTGGTCAGGGTCTGACTCGACACCTGAGAAATCGCCTCGCCGGTCACCAGTGCGTCAATTTCCAAACTCTCGGCAATCGAACCGGCGGCGCGCAACATCATGCGCTTAAGGATCACACCCATATGGGCGTTATCCACTTTACCGAGGATTTCACCGAGCACTTCTTCAAAGGGCACGCTGATGAACAGCACTCGATGCGAGCTGCCGAACTTTTGCCACAGATAATGGGCAACTTCCATCACGCCCAACTCATGGGCGCGACCACCGAGATTAAAGAAGCAAAAATGCGTTAGCAGACCGCGGCGCATAATTTGATACGCGGCCACTGTCGAATCAAAACCACCCGACATCAGCACCAGTGTCTGCTCCACCGTGCCCAGCGGATAACCGCCGATGCCGTTGTGCTGGTGGTGAATAACAAACAAGCGTTGATTGCGAATTTCCAAACGCACCAGCACCTGTGGACTTTTTAGCTCAATCCCGGCGGCCCCACACTGCTGGCGCAACTGACTGCCGACATAGCGCTCCACCTCCACAGAGGTAAAGCTGTGCGCACCGGCACGCTTGCAGCGCACGGCAAAGGTTTTGCCCGCTAATAGGTCGGCGTAGTGCGCCTTGGTTTTGGCCACCACATCGTCCAGATCCGCTAGCGGGTACTCATTAATCTCCAGGCAATGGGTGATGCCAGGAGTGCAACTCAAGCGCTCAATCATCGCCGCCAAAGTTTTTGGCTCACTCACCTGAGTCACTAGCTCTAGGTTGTCCCACTCGCCAGTCACCGTCACCGCCGAATCCAGATCACGCAAAACCGAGCGAATATTCTTCGCTAACTGGCGGATGAACTGCTTGCGCACCGGCCGGCTTTTAATGGTGATTTCTGGAAACACTTTTACGATAAGTTTCATGGTGATAGGGCGTGACAAGGCGACCAAAAAAGAGGGGCGCGGATTATAGCGGAAATCGCTCACGATTTAACCAACTATATGCAATCAACACGACGACGCTCGAACTTGGTGCGCAAATACCGCTAGCGCACCATTTTAGATCGCAAGTCTCGGCGTAAAAATCCCGGATAACCGAATAGAAAGCACCCCGCCACCCTGCTGACTCAATAAAAAGCACTGGCATACATATTGCTCCCTTGTTGCAGAGGCTGCCGGGTGGGGTATTATCGCGCTCGGCAGCAAATACATCCGTGGGCTCACTATTATTCAGCCCTCATTCCATCTGGAGGACACCATGTCGAAGGCGCTTCAATTAATTAAAGATCACGACGTGAAGTGGGTTGACCTGCGCTTCACCGACACCAAAGGCAAGCAACATCACGTGACCATGCCGGCTCGCGATGCTTTCGAAGACGATTTCTTCGAAGTAGGCAAGATGTTCGACGGTTCCTCCATCCATGGCTGGAAAGGCATCGAAGCCTCCGACATGATTTTGCTGCCAGTTGACAGCACTGCCGTGATCGACCCGTTCACCGAAGACCCAACGCTGATTCTGGTCTGCAACATCATCGAACCGACCACCATGCAAGGCTACGATCGCGACCCGCGCTCGATCGCTACCCGCGCCGAGGAATACCTGAAGACCACCGGTATCGGCGACACCGTATTTGTTGGCCCAGAGCCTGAGTTCTTCATCTTCGATGAAGTGAAGTTCAAGTCAGACATTTCTGGCTCGATGTTCAAAATCTACTCCGAGCAAGGTTCGTGGAACACTGACGCCGACATCGAAGGCGGCAACAAAGGCCACCGCCCTTGCGTTAAAGGTGGTTATTTCCCCGTTCCGCCGTGCGACCACGATCACGAAATCCGTACTGCCATGTGTAATGCCATGGAAGAAATGGGCCTGATTATCGAAGTGCATCACCACGAAGTGGCGACTGCCGGTCAAAACGAAATCGGCGTGAAGTTCAACACCTTGGTGGCCAAGGCTGACGAAGTTCAAACCCTCAAGTACTGCGTGCATAACGTTGCTGATGCCTACGGCAAAACCGCAACCTTCATGCCGAAGCCACTCTACGGTGACAACGGCTCGGGCATGCACGTGCACATGTCGATCGCCAAAGACGGCAAGAACACCTTCGCTGGCGAAGGCTATGCCGGCCTGTCTGACACTGCCCTGTACTTCATCGGCGGTATCATCAAGCACGGTAAGGCCCTGAACGGCTTCACTAACCCGGCAACTAACTCGTACAAGCGTCTGGTTCCAGGCTTCGAAGCACCGGTAATGCTGGCCTACTCGGCACGTAACCGTTCGGCTTCGATCCGTATTCCATACGTTTCCAGCCCACGCGGCCGCCGTATTGAAGCACGCTTCCCAGATCCAGCAGCGAACCCATACCTGTGCTTCGCAGCACTATTGATGGCTGGCCTAGACGGCATCCAGAACAAAATCCACCCAGGCGACGCTGCTGACAAAAACCTTTACGACCTGCCGCCGGAAGAAGGCAAGCTGATCCCGCAAGTGTGCGGCAGCTTGAAAGAAGCGCTGGAAGAGCTGGATAAAGGCCGTGCGTTCCTGACTAAGGGCGGCGTATTCAGCGACGACTTCATCGATGCTTACATCGAACTGAAGAGCGAAGAAGAAATTCGCGTACGCACCTTCGTGCACCCACTGGAATACGACCTGTACTACAGCGTCTAAATCCAGGGTAACCGCTTCGGCAGTTACACAGAGAGGCCTCCTTCGGGAGGCCTTTTTTATGCATTCAATTAAGTTAATGCAGCGCCCGCACAGCAACCGGCAAAGCACTATTTTCGGCCGCAGAGCACAGGTCGAGCGGGCAAAACTTGCCAGTTGCTCGAAGCAGTGCAAGGCTTAGGGTCTATTCCTGCTAAGGAGCTTACTCATGCGCCGTTTATTGACCTGCCTTGCGCTTCTATTCAGCCTGCCAGCAATGGCCGAAATCTTTAGCTACACCGATGCCAACGGCAACCAGGTGTTCACTAATGAACCGCCACAAGGCAGCAACGCCCAGATCATCAGTCTGCCACCGACTAATGGCGCTACCGCACCTCCAGCCAGCAGTTCAAGCCCAGCGCCGCAAGATGACAGCAGCGCAGCCACTAGCCAGCCAGTGAGCAATAATCCAAGCCCGCCACCCAGCACCCAAGTGACAACAAACCCAAATGACGATGACGGGGATAATTACGACAACAACCTGAACGTGGACCAGCCTAGACGTGAAGCCCTCGGCGAACCGAGAGTCGAACTCCGTGAGCCCGCTCGGCGTTAAGATAACTTTCAACTGAGTAATCGCGCAGCATCGTCAAGGCAAGCTACGCGAAATTTAATCCCTAACACCCAGGAGTCAGCCGATGCGCCCATTACTTGCCTGCCTATTACTGGCACTCAGCCTACCGGCGACCGCGCAGATTTATAGTTACACCGATGCCAATGGCAATCGGGTATTTACCAACGATCCGCCGCAAGGCAGCAACCCTCAAGCCGTGCAATTGAATCCCACCAACAGCATTACCGCGCAACCCTCCAGCAACATGAGCAACAACGGCGCGCCTAACAACACACCGAGCGCAGCATTCTCGGTTCTGCAACTCACCGGGCTGCCGTCCGATGAAGCCATGCGCGCCAACAATGGCACCTTTAGCGTTGGCGTCAGCAGCACCCCCGAACTGAGTGGCAGCCAGCAATTCCAGCTTATTCTCGACGGTGCCCCGTACGGCCAGCCAAGCCGAACTCCACCACTGCAACTGAGCAATCTGCCGCGGGGCGAGCATACGCTTGCCGTGCAAGTGCTCAGCGGCGGCCAGATGATCCAACAAAGCGACGCCGTGACCTTTACCGTGCAACGAGTTAACACCCAAAGCCCAGCTCAGCGACCAAAACCCACCCCTAGAGCGGCTAACTAACAGATGCGTTTACCCCTGTGGCTCTTACTCGCGGTGTCGCTGCTTAGCCCAGCGCACGCCGAGGTTTACACCTACATCGATGCCGATGGTAATCGGGTATTTACCGACCGACCCAAAGCCGGTAACACCAAGCGGGTCGAGATGGCACCGACCAACTCCATGGGACAACCCAATGCGCCGCGCACCCGCGTGCTGCAGATGGAGACACCGGTCAAGGCGCCCGAATATCAAATGCTGCGCATTTTGATCCCCGAACCGGACGCTGTGGTGAACGATGGCACGGGTGACGTAGTGGTCAGCGCCAACAGTGAGCCGGCCTTATTACCTAGCCACAACTACCGTTTGATCGTCGACGGTCAACCCAGCGCAGAGCCAAGCCGTAGCCCGGTATTTGCGCTGCAAGGGCTGGCCCGCGGCACCCACCAATTGGCAGTGGAAATTCTCGACGCCAACGGCCTCACACTCGAGCGCACACCCAGCCAACCGCTGCATATTCGCCTGACCTCGCTGGATCAGAAACGCAAAGTCAGACCCTGTAAAAGACGCGACTATGGCGTGCGCCCGGAATGCCCGATCAAAGACAAACCCGCACCTAAGCCCCTCATTCCCTACCTGCCCTTTTTCTACGAAGAATAGCGCACCGTACTGGTGCGCCAGCCTGCTACCCTAGAGACACCCTCCCCATTTTGGTTCGCAACCGAGCGAGCTAGCCGCGCTAGCTCGCACCATTACAGCCTCTAAACGTTAATTAACGCTGTTTGCGCGCACTTTGTGGGCGTTGGTTTGCTTCTTGCATTTTGCCCTGCATACCTAGGGATGTTCGATCATGACCATTGATGACGCACTGCACCGCTTACTGCTCGACAACCTGACCACCGCCACTATTTTGCTGGATGCGCAGTTGTGTCTGGAATACATGAATCCGGCAGCGGAAATGCTTTTGGCGGTCAGCGCGCTGCGTAATCATGGACAATTCATCAGCGAGTTATTCACCGAGTCGCCGGAGGCTCTGCACGCCCTGCAACAGGCCGTGCTGCAGGCTCACCCCTTTACCAAGCGGGAAGCGGTGCTGACTGCCTTAACCGGGCAAACCCTGACCGTCGACTACGCGGTAACGCCGATTCTGCACCGTAATGCGACCATGCTGCTGCTTGAGGTACACCCGCGTGACCGCCTGCTGCGCATCAGCAAAGAAGAAGCGCAGCTGTCCAAACAAGAGTCGACCAAGATGCTGGTGCGCGGTCTGGCCCACGAGATTAAGAATCCGCTCGGCGGCATTCGCGGCGCGGCGCAATTGCTGGCCCGCGAACTGCCCAGCGAAGACCTTAAGGATTACACCAACGTCATCATCGAAGAGGCCGACCGCCTGCGTAATTTGGTCGATCGCATGCTTGGCTCCAATAAGCTGCCATCACTGTCCATGACCAACGTGCACGAGGTGCTGGAGCGTGTGTGCAGCTTAGTCGCGGCCGAGAGCCAAGGCTGCATCACTCTGGTGCGCGACTATGACCCGAGCATCCCGGATCTACTCATCGACCGCGAGCAGATGATCCAAGCCGTGCTCAATATCGTGCGAAACGCCATGCAAGCCATTGGCGTGCACAACGAACTACGCCTCGGCCGTATCACCTTGCGCACCCGCACGCAGCGCCAGTTCACCATCGGTCAACAGCGCCACCGCCTCGTTGTCAAAATCGAGATTATCGACAACGGCCCGGGGATTCCTGCCGAGTTGCAAGACACCATTTTCTATCCCATGGTCAGCGGGCGTGCTGATGGCACTGGCCTAGGTCTGGCCATCACGCAAAACATTATTAGTCAGCACCAAGGGCTGATCGAGTGCGACAGCCATCCCGGCCACACCGTGTTCTCGATCTTCCTGCCGCTGGAACAAGGAGTATTGTCGTCATGAGTCGCACTGAAACTGTTTGGATCGTCGACGACGACCGCTCCATCCGCTGGGTGCTGGAAAAAGCTCTACAACAAGAAGGCATGACCACCGTCAGCTTTGAAAACGCCGACAGCGTGATGACTCGGCTTAACCGCGAACAGCCCGACGTGCTCATCTCCGACATCCGCATGCCCGGCACCAGCGGCCTCGATCTGCTGGCCAAACTGCGCGAGCAGTATCCGCGCCTGCCGGTGATTATCATGACCGCGCACTCGGACCTCGACAGCGCCGTCGCCTCCTATCAAGGCGGCGCTTTTGAATACCTGCCTAAGCCGTTTGACGTGGACGAAGCGGTATCCTTGGTTAAGCGCGCCTTTCAGCATGCCCAAGAGCAAAACGGCCTGACCGTAGCGCCGGCAGAAGCGGCCCGCACCCCGGAAATCATCGGCGAAGCGCCGGCCATGCAAGAGGTGTTTCGCGCCATCGGCCGGCTCAGTCAGTCGAATATCACGGTATTGATTAACGGCGAGTCGGGCACCGGCAAAGAGCTGGTCGCCCACGCCTTGCACCGCCACAGCCCGCGCGCCGCCTCACCGTTTATCGCCCTAAACATGGCCGCCATCCCCAAAGACCTGATGGAGTCCGAGCTGTTCGGTCACGAAAAAGGTGCCTTTACCGGCGCGGTCAACCTGCGTCGCGGCCGCTTCGAACAAGCCGACGGTGGCACGCTGTTTCTCGACGAAATTGGCGACATGCCCGCAGACACCCAAACCCGCTTGCTACGCGTGCTGGCCGACAGCGAATTTTACCGCGTCGGCGGCCACACCCCGGTCAAGGTCAACGTGCGGATCATCGCCGCCACCCACCAAAACCTGGAAACCTTGGTGCAAGAGGGTAAGTTTCGCGAAGACTTATTCCACCGCCTCAACGTTATTCGCATTCACATCCCGCGCCTGTCTGACCGCCGCGAAGACATCCCGACTCTAGCGCGGCATTTCTTGAGCAGCGCCGCGCAAGAGTTGGCGGTTGAGCCAAAACTGCTGAAAAGCGAAACCGAGAGCTTCCTGCAAAACCTGCCGTGGCCCGGCAACGTGCGCCAGTTGGAGAACACCTGCCGCTGGATCACCGTGATGGCCTCGGGACGCGAAGTGCATGTCGACGACCTGCCACCGGAACTGCTGACCCAACCGCAAGAGAATTCACCGGTCAGCAATTGGGAGCAAGCCCTACGCCAATGGGCTGATCAATCGCTAGCGCGCGGCCAAAGCAACCTGCTCGACAGCGCCGTGCCAACCTTCGAGCGGATCATGATCGAAACCGCCCTCAAACACACCGCTGGCCGCCGCCGCGATGCCGCCCTGCTGCTCGGCTGGGGCCGCAACACCTTGACCCGCAAGATCAAGGAACTGGGCATGAAGATTGACGGCGATGAGGGCGACGACGAATAAGACCAGACGTAGGGTGGATGACGCCTCACCCATCCACCACCGCGCCAATCAGTGGCGGCCAAGCTTCGCGCTGACCACACTACCAAAGCGCCGTGCAACACCTAACTCGCCACCCCCAAGGTCACCTTCGCCGCTGGCCTTGATTTTATTACCGATACAGCTCACGGCGAACGATACAGTTCTCGCCTAAAGATCAACGGCGTAGCGCCGCGATAGATGCCGAAGGTGGCCAACGCACTGGCAGCGCGGCGTCCGCCCGCCACCCCAGTAGCATCCCAGTCGTAGTCCAGCCATGTGGGTTGGCTGGCGAAGCGCGCTTGCACACTGCCATCATTACCCGCGCCCGGCGCGCTTAACTGCACCTGTCCGGCAGCCGCTAGCGGCCCGCTAACAGTCGCCACTGTCTCGCCGGCCGTTAAGTTGCCGGTGTGCGAACTCAGTGCAGGCGAGCCCAACACCGAGGCAGTTGTGCAGCTGTCGGTGAGTTCTGGTTGAAAACTCGCACCCGCGACCGCCTGCCACGTTTCTAAGTTAAAGGGTAAAGCCAAACCTTGCAGCTCCGAGCCATGGGCATTGCTTAACCGTAAACGACCCAAGCGCACTTGGCTGCCCGGCACGTTAGCAAAGTCATAGTTAAACGCCAAACAACCACTGCCAACGCCGTTGCAGACGGTATCCGCATCGGTCAACGCCGCCGCACTAAAGCCTTGGCGCACGGCCGCAGTAAAGGGCAGATCATCCGCCAGCGGCAGTACCGCTGGGCTGTATTGCAAGGTTTCGCCACTCCAGCGATAGCTGCGCGCACCATCGCCGGTGTCCGCCCCACTTTGCACCGGGGCAACCGCCGCGCTACTGCTCAAGCGACCCGCCGCATCCAACGTAGTCTTGCCAGTAATCGACAAATACGCATCCCGCGTCGGCGTGCCCAGCCGCCAAAAGCTGCCACGGTCGTAGTTATTCGTCACGTTGCCGCTGCGATTCTTGCCAGTGACCGTCAGGCTCGGCTCCTGACCAACAGCAAACGCCATCGGTTGTCCCTGATAACTGAACGCCGCTCCGCAACTGGGGGTCAAACTGGCACTGCCGCTGGCGGTCAAATAGGCCGGGGCAAAGCGCCCAACCAAGCCACTCACGCTAGCGTTTACAGTCTCGCCAAAATAGCCATTGAGCGGCGGCGTAGCGGTCAGACTAAACACCCCAACTTCGGAGATCGTCTGGCTAACCGTGGTGGTATTGCTATTGGCCACATTGCCCAACACATGGCTGTAACTGCTCACCCCGAGCGTTCCAGCGCTGCCGCCAATAGGCGCCAACAGCTGACTGCTGAGGGCGATACTGCTTAACTGAAAGTTTGGCGTAACTAAGTTATCCGCCAGCGCCGCCGCCGTGAGCGCCTCGCCATCAGACTGCCAAGCCACAGCTTTGACTTTCAGATTAAAACCATCACCGGCCCGCACAGTGCCGGGATACAGCGGGCAACTAATGCCCGCCACCGTGCAACTGCTAAGGGTGTCGGTTTGCAGCAGCAGGCCGTAGGGACGGCTAACAAACAAGTCCGAACCGTTCATATCCAGACCATTTTCCAAGCCTGACGTCGGCGCGTACTTGGCCGCTAGCGCCATCTCTCCGGCATCGTTGTATTGCACCGTTAGCGGGGCCGTAGCGGTGGCATCGAAGTTCAGGGTCACTGGCGTGGCACTGGTTACCGGCGTGCCATTGACCGATACCGACTGCGTGCCGGTATTCGGATTGCTGTAGCTACGAGTAAAGGCCACGCTGCGCGAGCCACTGGCAAAACCGGGCGCACACGACTGGCTATTGTCGGCCTGTTTAACCGCCTGAATAGTCGCTGCAGTCGGTTTAGCGGCCAGCACATTAGGCACATTCAGCAAAAACCCGCTCGCTGCATAATTAATTTTGCAGCCACTGGTGGAGCACACGGAAACCGTCAGCGGCTTGGTGGTTGGCGTTGAGGTGGACATACCGACAACCACATCGCCCAGCGTATTACTGCGCAACTGCGCCGTTGCCGTACCCCCGCTAAAGCTCAAAATATTACCGCCACTCATGCTAGCAGGTGCACTGGCGGTCCAGCCAGCACTCGGGACTAACGTCACGCTGACTGGGTCGGTATATAAACTGCTGCATGAACTGTTTAGACAAGCCTTAACCGTAACGGGCTGCGGACTGCAGGTTAGCGCGCTGCCGCTATAACTAAACTCAAAGTGGTCAATTTGTAGGCCAACAGGATTGAGTGCGGTGGCGCACACTTGAATATCATCCAGCTCATGGATGTTAGTTGCTCCGCCAGATGAACCGGTCACTGACAAGTAGAAGTTTTGCGGCAACCCAGCCTGCCCTGCAGCCGCAAGTACATCAACGCCATTGATGCCCGTTAACACGCTAAAGCCCGCCCCGGTATCGCGCTCAACCGTTAGTAACGCTTTGCCGCTGACACGACCGTCGACCGTAATGCGGTAGGTATAACCCGGCCCGGCGCTACTACCCGCTTTATCAATCCCCGGAATTAAATTCGCGGCGGTGCCGGCCACGTATCGATAGCCTGAAATTCGATTAGCCGAGCCGGACCCACGCACTGCCACTGAGTCAACCCGCTGTCCCGGACCATCCGTACCGCCCTCGTTAGAAAAATTGCCATATTCATCAATACCCACACCCAACCAACCGCCGGCAAAACCCGGATTTGCGACGTTACCTCGAGTGCCATAACCCAGCGGGCCGCCATAGCTACCGGCCAAAGGGGCAATGCTCGCATCCGAGAGAATGACTCCCATACCGTCAGCACCACTGCCGTTATAGGCGTAGTGTTTAAACTGTACCTGCACATAGTTACCCGCCGCTGGAAACAGGCGCTGCAAGGTGGCGGCGGTGGCCACGTTTCCAGTGTTATCAGTCAGACGCATACGGCCAGTGACGATCACCGGCAGACCAAAACTACCGCCGCTGGTAGTGGTGGCCCAATCGCTACCAAGACTGCTGCGAGTGAAGTTATCGCTGAAGCAATTGGGCGCAGGATTGGTAATGCAGGCATTAGCCGGGGTTGAGTTAGGCAAACAGGTGCCGTAGACCTTGCTCGGGCTGTTGACATTGACCGTTGAATAACTCGGTGCCGTTAATGCACCAAACACCGTGGAGTTATTCAGGCTAATCGCCCCGCTCGCCGAGGTCAGCGTCACTGCTGCACTGGCACCACCGACTAGACTATCGCTGAAACTGATGACACTGGCACCCGTCACCGAGCCACTGAGCAGGGTCACACCAGAGAAGGTAGCCGGGTTATTACCGGCAAAAAAATCGCCCTGCAGGGTGCCACCGGTGATGTTGAGGGCACCTGAGTCTGAACGCGCTCCGCCGAGCAGATTGGTGCCATTGCTGGTCACTGTGCAGCAGTTGCTGCGCACTAACCCGTTAACGCTACCGCCCGTCAGGCTGATTGATCCACTGCTATTGGTCAGCGTCCCGCCGATGCTGGTGCCATTGGTCGTGATCGCGTTGCTAGCGCTGACATTGCCGCCGACACTGCCGCCCGTCAGGCTAACGGTGCCAGTTCCAGTCACAGATCCGGAAACACTGGCCCCCGCGAGGTTAATCGCACCACTGCCCGCCGTCGCGCTGCCATTGATAGCATTGGTACCAGTGGCGGTCAGGCTGCCGGCGCCGGTCTGCAGGCTAATATTTCTACTGCTTGTACCGACGGTATTACCGACGAGGTTGATGTTGCCGCTGGCCACTACCGTGATGTTGCTCGCCGTCGACACCACCAGCACATCCCCCGAGGCCAAGCTGATAATGCCACTGCAGGTAAATGTAGTGGCGCTGCGCGACCAAGTGCCAGAGCAAATGTTTGGGCTGCCACTGACAATGGTCGCGCCTGACGTGTTGAAGGTATAAGTCGTCGCTTGGGCGGTGCCGGCCAGCAACAAACCGAGCAACAGCCATGCACGCAGTACTAAGTGCATATCAATTCTCCACGGTCGCACTTAAGCGACGATAGGCGTAATCGGGCCGTGAACCTGCCGTGCCATTTTGCGCAGTGGCAGTGAGCTGATAAATATTCACTGCCGCGCCGTCCTCGCTGTAAGCGTTCACGCTACAGGTCACCCGTACGCCATCAAACTCAGACAAGTTTGAGCCGGTCATATCCAACGTCTTGCTGGGCAAACAGGTGCCGGCCAGTGCGCTGCTAATGCCCCACTCCAAGCCCGAGCGCGCCGCCTGATAGGCCCGTGCCTGCTGGATGGCTAGGCTATTGGTGCCGTGTTGATTACCGGCCATGCGCATCATCGCGGCGATCACCAAGGCTATGATGATGATCACAAACATCGCCGCCACTAAGGCGAAACCGGCCTGCTGGGCGCGTGGCATAGGCATAGCCCCTCGGCGCATGTTTTTAAGGTGCATTGTCGACATGCACTTGCTGGAATAGCTCAATACTCTCGCCCTCCAATGTCAGTTGTAGGCGCAGCGTGACCAGCCCGGCACGCACGCTGCTGCCGGCGGCATAGGTCATGCTGCAGCCCGTGACATGAGTGGCTTGCACGGCCTCGGCGGCGGCATTGGTGCCGGCAAAAGTCGGGGTGCGCGCGGTGCGACTAAAGCGGATCAGCTGGTTGCCGGCTGCATCACAGCGGTAACCGATAATTTGATCAGACAGGTAAAAGCGCCGCTGCGGCGAGGCAAAGGCGAAGTTAAAACTGCCGCCCGGCGGGGTCATGCTCAGCAAGGTTTCGCTACCGGCCACAGCAGACGCCGCAAACGTGCTGCCATCCGGGCTGATCACACTCGCAACGCCAGCCACCGGGGTAGCCCAGACATTGGCGCCGGGCGTCGCCACACCGCCAGTTTCTGCGCCGATGTTGTACACCACCAACCAACGCGCCCCAGCCACAGTGACTGCCGTATTGAGCGCCTGAAAGGCCGAGCAATTGCCCTGCCCCGAAGCGGGAAGCGCAACAAAACTGGCCGTACAGCTTGGGCCAGTGCCCGACGCGAAGCTCAGCCCGGCGCCGCCAACGCGATTCGGTCGATAACGCCCGGCATCCAGCACATTGAACATTTCGATGGCATTGTTGCTGGGATTGATGCGCACCGAGTTAGGCACCGCCAAACGAATGTCCCGCGCCATGCGATTCAGCGCACCAGCCGCTAAATCGACCAATTCGGCGCGGCGGCTCTGCGCAACAAAACCCTCAAGTGGGCGCGACAAGGCGCCAGAGATCATCACCGCAACGGCTCCGGCCAAGGCAATCACCATGACCAGTTCGACCAAGGTAAAACCGCGCTGCGGGTTGCGGCACCTTCGGGTGGGCTCAGGGTGGGAAACCCGCGAAGTGGTTCCCCACCGGCCAAGGCGCGCGCCAATACGGTAACCAAAGCGGTGGAAAAGGCCTGCGGCCGTTTTACACCCTACGCATTCGGTTGATGTACGCATCAGCGCGTCCGATAGCCGCCGAGCTCTAGGCTCTGGCCGGCAGGGTCGGTGACCGTGATGCGGATATACAGCACGTTGCTGGCGGCCAAGCCATTCCACGCCTGCGCAGTGACTTGCACGTTAACCTGATAAGCCTCCAAACCACTCAAAGGGGTGCTCGATAGGGCGTTGCGCGGCGCATTGGCTTGGCTGCTGTAGAACAAGCTGTTGTAGTCGCAAACATCATCGAAGCTGCCGCGCCCGGCGCCGTTATTGCTCGCTGGGCAAGCGCTGCTGGCGGGAAACGCTTGTAACTCGATCTCCTCCAAATAGGCCTCGGCAATCGCCAAGCTTTGCTGGCGCAACATCGGATCGGCCGAACGCCCGGTGATAGAGGCCATGGCCGTATACAGCGCCGCCGAAGCGATGCCGATAATGACGATGGCAATCACCAACTCGATCAGGGTCATGCCGCGCTGAGGCGTCATGCCGCCCGCCCGTAGGCCGGATTGAGCGCCGCGATAGCCAGTGCTCATTGCACCAGCCCGGTTTCGGCCGCCACGTTAAGGGTGAAAGTGCCAATAGTGGCGCTGGCCGCCGAACCGGGCTTGCCGAGGGAGTCGAATACCACTGGAAAGCTGGTCGGAGTCACCGTAACGCCGCCAGGCAAGGTATTGGCATAGGGCGACTGACCATCGGCAGCTATGACCTCCAAGCTATAGCCGCCACTGGTACAGCCTGCGGCTTGGCGCACGTGATAGCCGCCACTGCCTAGGCTCACCTGAGTGAAGCAACCGCTGGCCAGCGCCAGCTTTTGCGCATAACGCACGGCACCGATGCTCTCCTCGAAAAACATCCGCTCGTCGAAAACCTGTCGGTCAAAAAACCGCGGCCCCACCACAGCAGCGAGGATACCGGTGATAACGATCACCATAATCAGCTCGATAAGGGTGAAGCCGCGATTGGTAGTCATTAGCAACCAGGTGTTGTGGCATCCGTGTCTGTAATGGCGCCAATAACTGCGGGCACTGTAGCCGATGTCGCTTCCGTATAAGTGAAACTACAGGTACCCAGCGTAATAGTGCCTGCTGTGGCAGTGTTGTAATCCGTACCCAACTGCGCGGCGGTGATTATGGAGGCCTGGGTGGCGTAGCCAAATGCCGTTGCGATTGGCGTACCCTCAAGCGTTACGCTGCCTGTTAACCCAGTCTGATTTCTAGCTAAAGCCGAGGAGTGCACAATTGCACTAGCCGAACGGACAGACCCCAAAGCACCATTCAAAGAGGAAGCTCGCGCATCACCACTCAAATCCGCAAACCTCGGCAAGGCAAAGGCTGCCAAAATCCCCAGAATTACAATCACCATAATCAATTCGATCAGGGTAAAACCGCTTTGTTGATTTTTCATCGTTGTGTCCTTTGGCTGCATTCGAAATTATGGAACGTACACGGTTGTTACTGTGCCGTTAGTGGCGTTGTAGGTAATAGTGTCGTCCGGTGCACCAGCGGTAGACGGGTCGTTCTGGTAAGTGTAGGTGCAAACCTGTCCCGCTTGGGTCACGCGGTAATCACTACCCGCTGCGGTCGCCACTGTCGGCGCCGAGCCTTGCAGCGAGTTGACCCATAAATCGACGCAATCCTGAGCCGAGCCAATGGTTGCACCATCATCAGTTCCGACGGGCCAACCCGTTGCATTGACATCAACCACGCTAGAGCCAAAACCCAACACATTGAGGTTCGGCGTAGCGGTGCCGTTGCTACGATTGACCTCCCACTGCGAGCGCACCAGCGTCACCGCAGAAGCCAAGCCACCGCCAGCCCCTCTAACAGCCGCCTCATGGGCATCCTTGGTGACGTTAATAAAGCGCGGCAACGCCACCGCAGCGAGAATGCCGAGGATAACGATCACCACCACCAGTTCAATCAGGGTAAAACCTTTGCTGCGTTGCATATGATTACTCCAATAACAGTTACTGATACGTATCGGCCAGTGCAGTAACTTCTGCAGCGGGCACTGGGTTGAGCTCCAAGCTGATTAACGCCTCCTTTGATTCTGTGCTGCCGAGCAGTGGTTTGGGAACTGCCTGCAGCTGAAAAACCTGCAACTCGGCGGCTAACTCAGCCTGCTCGTCGGCAAAGCGGCTGCGGTGCAACAGCCAGCCCCGCGCCGGCAGGTAATGCCAACAACCGGCTTGGGGCGGCTGGCGCTCCAGCAGCTCGCCGCAATAATCGCTATTCACCCAGCGTAGCAATTCAAACGGGTTACGCCGCAGCCAACTGGCATCCGCTGGTAAACCTTGAGCCACTCGCTCGGCGGCTAAATTGCTGAGGCTGGCCAGCAGGTTTTCTCGAGTTGCCGCGACTGCCCGCACCTCGCTGACCTGTAATACTTTTACCCCCATGGCCCACACCAAACCTAAACCAATTACAGCGCACACAGCCGCGGCTAACCGGCGCACGTTACGCACCGTGCGCGGGCTGTCGTAATCGCTTTTCACCCGTGGCCCTTGGCCGCCGAGGCCAGCTCCCACATGGGCAAGAACACCCCGAGGGCGAGAATCAACACCATGATGCCCATGGCCACGATCAGAATTGGCTCAATGGCGCTGGCCAGCTGGCCGAGGTCGTAATCGACCTCTTGCTCGTAAAAATCAGCCACTTCGATAAACAAATCGTCGATGGCGCCGGTTTCCTCTCCGACCGCCATCATCTGCAACACCAAGGGGGTAAACAAGCCGCTGGCGGAGGCGGTGCGGGTCAGTGCTTCGCCACGCTCCACGCCCTCGCGCATGCTCAGAATCGCTTGGCCGATGTACTTATTACCGACGCTGGCACTGTTGATCGATAAGGTTTGCAGCAGCGGCACGCCGGCCTTGTACATCATCGCGAAAGTACGGGTGAAGCGCGCCAAAGCGATACGTTCGAAGATGCCGCCAACTATCGGAATGCGCAGCTTGAGCTGATCCCATTTCAGCCCGCCGGCGGGGGTTTCTATCCATTTAAAGAAGCCGTAAATGCTGCCCCCCAGCAGCAAGGCCAGCAGCCACCAGAAATCCTGAAAAAACTGCGAGGTGCCGATTAAAAACCGCGTCGGCCACGGCAATTGCGCATGAAACTGGGCGAACACCTTGGCAAAGGCTGGGATCACAAACAGGTTAATCACGGTCATAGCCACCACCATGGCGCTGAGCACGAATAACGGATAACGGGTGGCTTGCTTGATCCGCTTGCGGGTCTCGCGCTCTAGGTCCAGATAGCTGGCCAACTGGCGAAAAGCCTGATCGAGCTGGCCGGTGTTCTCGCCGACGCTGATCATGCTGACAAACAAGGTGCCGAAGACTTTCGGGTGCGCGTTCAGGGCCACGGCCATGCTCACGCCGCCCTCCAAGTCGCTGCGCACCTTCTGTAATATTTCCCGGAAATAGCGATTGCGATTGGACTCACCGAGGCCGGCCATGGCCCGAATGATCGGCACTCCGGCCTTGGCCAAGCTGTACATTTGCCGGCAAAAAATAATCAGTTCGTCGAGATCGACATGTTTGCTGCGCAGTTTTTCACTGATGGCGGCAAACACATCGGCATCGACACTGTCTTGCTGCTCAATGGTCAGCGGCGTGACGCTTTTGCTCAGCAGTTCGGCAGCCACCGCATCGATACTAGTGGCGTCAAGAATGCCGGCCACCTTGGCGCCCTCGGCGTTGCGTCCGCTGTAGCGAAAGCGGGCCATTAGCGTGGGGCGCCATCACAACGAAGACCGCCATGGCGGATTACAACCCGCCCTAGGCAGCGCCGCAGAGTCATGTCACCACCTCATCGGTGAGCGTCGCGCAGACCTTCAGCACTTCCTCGACGCTGGTTACCCCAGCCAAGGCGTAGTCCAGCGCGCAGGCGGCCAGCGGCCGGTAATGCGGATTGGCCTTGGCCGCTTCGGCGAAGCCTTGCGGATCGCTGCGGCGCAGGGCGGCAATCATCGGTTCATCCATCTCCAGCAACTCGTAAACGCCGACGCGTCCCGAGTAGCCGCTGTTATGACACTGATGACAACCACTGCCGCGCTTGAACGTACGGCCGGCCAAGGAGCTGCCATACAAATTTTCCAGCCACGCCAGTTCGCGCGGCTCGGGCGTATGTTCGCCCATGCAGTTTTCGCAGACTTTGCGCACCAAACGCTGGGCCAATACCGCGTTCAGCGCGGTGGCCACTAGAAACGGCTCGGCGCCCATGTCGATCAGGCGCATGGCCGAGGTCAGGGCGTCATTGGTGTGCAGGGTCGAGAGCACCAAGTGACCGGTTAAGGCGGCGCGCAGGCCAATTTCGGCGGTCTCTTGGTCACGCATTTCGCCGATCAGCACGATGTCCGGGTCTTGCCGCAAGGCGGCGCGCAGCACGCGACCGAAGGTCAAATCGATTTTGCTATTGACCTGCACCTGATTAACCCGTGGCAGGCGGTATTCCACCGGATCTTCCACGGTGATGATTTTTTTCTCCGGGCTATTAAGCTCCGATAAACCCGCGTACAGGGTGGTGGTTTTCCCCGAACCGGTCGGCCCGGTGACCAACACCATGCCAAACGGGCGCTGCAATAAGCGCCGAAAACGCACCAGCAAATCCGCCGGCATACCGGTGCCGTCGAGCTGGAACATCGCGCCACTCTGGTCGAGCAGCCGCATCACCACCGACTCGCCAAACTGCACCGGCATGGTCGAGACCCGCACATCGATATTGCGGCCCTTAACCCGAATATTAAAACGCCCGTCTTGCGGCAAGCGCTTCTCGGAAATATCCAAGCCGGACATGATTTTCAGGCGCATCACCAAGGCCGAGGCGATCCGATGCTCCTTCATCACCTGCTCGCTGAGCACCCCGTCGATCCGCTGGCGAATCCGCACCAAGCCATCATCTGGCTCGATGTGGATGTCCGAGGCTTTCATCTGCACCGCTTCTTCAAACAGGGTTTGCAGCAGACGCACCACCGGCGCTTCGCTGTTGCTGTCGGCGCCGAGCTTGGACAGGTCAAAATCGCTTTCTTGCAGATCGCCTTCCAGTTCACCGGCAATCGAGGCGATCTCGCTGGTGCGCCGATACACGGTGTCCAAGGTGGCAAGCAAATCCGACTCGCGCACCACCGCCGGCGTCACGCGAGTTTTCAGCAGGCGGTCCATCTCATCGAGGGCGAATAAGTCCAGCGGATCGGACATGCCGACCAGCAGGCCACCGCCTTCGCGGGTCAGAATAATCGCGCGAAAGCGCCGCGCCATGGCCTCGGGCAGTAACTGCACCAAGGCGTTATCGAACTTAAAATGGCGCAGTTCGATAAAAGGAATTTTCATCTGCTCAGACAAGGCCGTGAGCAACTTCACCTCGGCGACAAAACCGAGGTCGATCACCGCCCGACCGAGTTTGGAGCCACTGCGCTTTTGCTCTTGCAGGGCTAACTGCAGCTGCGCATCGGTAAGTAAGCCGGCCTGAATGAGTAAATCACCGAGGCGAATTTTGCGCTGGCGCAGGTCGTCTTGACTCATGGTAGATCCTGTAACGCGGCAACGCGTTCGCCCGCAAAGCCGCGCGAACCTGCGTCCAAACCCTGGCCCTCGAGGGCTAGGCGATAATGTTTAGCGGCGTCGCTGGGCCGCTCGATTTGTTCAAGGGCAATCGCCAAGCCCAGTTGCCAGGTGGCCTGAGAAGGCCGCAAGCGCACCAACTGCTGATACAGCGCGGCGCTCTCTGGCCACTGCCGGGTTTGCTGATAACTGGCGGCGAGTAACGCGTGATAAGCCGGATCACTGGCCAACGACGGGGCATTTTGTTTGAGGGTGGCCACCGCCGCCGGCATCGCGCCCGTCTGCAACTGCGCCCGCGCCAAGAGCATGCGCAGGTCGCTGTCTTGCGGGTGCGCCTGCACCTGGGCCGGCAACCAGCTGAGCAACTGCGCTGGCTGACCGTCGCCCAGATAGGCTTGCGCGAGTAACCGCGCAACGTCGCTATTGCTCGGCTGACGCTGGCGCAACAACTCAAGCTGGGCAATCGCACTGGGATAGTTTTGCTCGATTAAGGCTTGCCGAGCTAAGGTCATGGCGTCCGCTTGATGACTGCTGATGCGCACCTCGGCCGGACCTTTACGCGCTGTGCTAACGGCTGCCGGGCTTGGCGTTGGTTGGCTCGCAGGCAGCGGGTCAGCCTGCGCGGCAGGCACTTGGCGGGAACTCCAATCAGGCAGTTCGGGTTCATCGCTGCTGGCGCTGCTAGCGGCCGGGAATTCCTCCAGTGCCGCGTCAGTGGCCAGCGGCGCCGCCTGTAGCGGCACCTCTAACCACAGCAGCCAGCGATCACCGGCCGGCTCTAGACGGTCATGCACCTGTAGTTGCTCGCCCAAACCGACCAACAATACCTGCACCCCAGTGCCACGCGCCTCGACCCGCCACGACAAGCTGCGCCCTGCGCCCTGCACGCGGCCCTGAGAGGGTTCGCCGCGCAGTTGTACGCCGGGCAATAACAAACTCACCGCGCCGCTCTCATCGGTGCGCTGATAAGCCACCGAACTGTCCAGCAACAGTTGCAGAACTAACCGCTGGCCATCGTTTTGCGGCAGCACATCAAGCAACTGCGGCGCCGGAACGCTTGGCACCGCGACAGGTGCAACGACCACCGCAGGTTCAACCGCAGGCGTTACCGCTACGGATGTGGTTAGCGGTTCCGGCGCCGGTTTAGCCGTGGCGAACAGCGACGGCGGGTCACCATTGACCACTCGACCGATCATCAGACCAATCATCACCGCTACCAGCATCACCGCAGCAAACCAAATCGAGCCACGCCGCAGCCGTTCGATTTTCTCCCGCCGGGCCGCGCCCTCCTCGTTCACCGACTGCAAGGCATCGCGCAATGGCCATTCACCGGGTGCTGCGCGACGGTTATCCAAGTCACGCAGCAGTTCATTCACCAAACTCATGGCAGCCACTCCCGCAGGCTGGGCAGCCACGGCCAAGCACTCAGCAGTAGCAGCGAAGCTAAGCCGCCGAGCAAGCTGCAACTCAGCCAAACTGGCAAGCCTCTACGGGCCACCACCCCATCGGTATCCGCCAGCGCCCGGCGCACTTGAGCGGCGCCCACTTGGCGGCGGCCTTCACCGTAGGTGGCCATCAAGGCTTTGTTGCCAAGAATATTCAATAAGCGCGGAATTCCGCCGCTGCCGCGCACCAGCAAACGCACGGCGGCGCGGCTGAACAACGGCTCACCGCGATAACCGGCCACACTTAACCGCTCCTGCAAGTACCGCCCGGTATCGGTGACATCCAGCGGGCGCAGGCGATAGGAGAAGGTGATGCGCTGCAACAATTGCCGGAATTCATGCCGAGCCAAGGTGGCATCCAACTCTGGCTGGCCAAACAACACCACTTGCAGCAGTTTGTTTTGCTCGGTTTCCAGATTGGTCAGCAAACGCAGGGCTTCTAGGGTTTTATCTGGCAAGGCCTGCGCCTCATCAATCAGCAGCACGGTGCTCTTACCCTGCGCCGCCAACTCGATCAGTCGATGGTGCAAAGCATCCAGTAAACTCATAGCATCGTGGCTCTCGACATCGGTGATACGTAGTTCACGAGCCAATGCTTGGCGTAAATCCAACGGCGACAAGCAAGGGTTAGGCAGATAGGCCAGCTGGTATTTTTGCGGATCGAGCAGGTTCAACAAGGCCCGGCACAGCAAGGTTTTGCCGGTGCCCACCTCGCCCGTCACCTTAATAAAACCCTCGCCTTCAGCCAGTGCCACCCGCAGTAAATTCAAGCAGGCCTGATAGGGCGCCAGTTGCACCAAAAACTCGGTATTCGGCGTCAGCGCAAAGGGTTTTTCGCGCAGTCCAAAATAGGCCTGATACATACGCTTATCTCAACTCTTTAAAGGCTTCGGCGCTTTTTTGGATTTCATTTAGCCAGACGTCTTCAGTAATCACTTGCGGACGCATCAGAATCACCAGTTCGCTCTTACCAAGGTTCTTGCGTTGCTGCTGAAACAACCAGCCCACCAATGGCAGCGATGACAACCAAGGAACGTTGGCATCGACGTTCTCGTTGTCGCTTTGCAGCAAGCCACCAATAACGATCACCTGGCCATTGCGCGCACGCACGATAGAGTCCGACTGACGCGAGGTAGTGCGTGCCGTTGGCAAGTTTAGAGTGCCAAACTTATCGCCCAAGTTGATCTCAGTGTCATCCTGAGTAACCTTACTTACCGAAGGACGAACATGCAGCGTTACATTGCTCTGCGAATCGATTTGCGGGGTCACGTCCAGCGATATGCCGGAGAAGAACGGGGTTAAGGTGATATCCGGAGTTGACGAACCATCGCCGTTGGAGCTGGTTGTAGTGCTGGATGACACATCGGTAACAAAGTATTCATCAGTGCCAACTTTAATTACCGCTTTCTGGTTATTCAGCGTTGAAATACGTGGGGTCGACAGTACCCGCACTTCGCCTTGGGTCTCAAGCAGTTGGAGCACAGCGGTAAAGTCACCGGCGGTAACTGTCGCGCTGAATACCCCGCCAATCGTTTGCACCCCGGACAGCGCTGCACCCACAAGGCTCGCGCCGCCATCACTGCCGTTCTGCGACCAATTCACCCCTGCCTGAAAGCGATCAAACAAATTCACTTCAAGAATTTTGGTTTCCAAAATCACCTGACGCTGCAGGTTGCTATGCGCCAACTTTAGAAAGCCCTCGACACTTTGCTGATCGGTCGCCGAAGCGTGCACTACCAACAAGCCAGCCTGGGGATTGACCACCACATTGTTACCTTGCTCAGTGCCAACGATCATGCTGACCACACCGCTGAGTTCTTTCCAGAAATCAACATTGCTGGTGGTAATTAACTGGGTAGACGGCCGCGTAGTGGAGCTCGTAGTGTTGGTGGTGGAGCTACCACTGCTGTCGCTGTTATCACTGGTAGTGACTTGCCCGGAGCTGACCTCGGTATCGGTAATGCCTTGGCGTTGCAGGTTCAGATAATTAACGTCGTAGGTACGGGTAACCGCCTGATTAGGCATGATCTGATAGCCGTAACTGGTGCGGCTAAAGTCATAGCCATAACTGTCGCGCACCGCTGCCAACACCTCCTCAAGGGTCACGTTGCGCAAGCTAAAGGTGATATTGCCGGTCACCTCAGGATGCACCACGATGTTCTTGCCCGCGCCATCCATCAGGCTCAGGAAGAACTCGTTGGCCGGCATGTCTTTGGCCGCCACATCAAAGCGCGGCCCGCTGCGCGCCAGCTGCGTTGGCGCCAGCGGGGCAATCAGCGCCGCCTGCACCGAAGGCGGCGGGACAGCCTTGGCGCGGCTTTGCGCCAAGGTTTCGGCGAGGATCCGATTGCTTTGGTCGTACAGTTGCTTGTCGCCATCGACAAAGGTTTGGCAAGCCGACAACAGACAAAGCGCCGGCAACAACGACAGGCGAGCGTGCTTGAGCGGTACACCGAGAATAATTAATTGTTTTGGCAACATGGCGTTATCGACTCGGTTTCATGATGGGTTCGACCAAGCGCAACACCTGCTGCTGGCCTTGGCGCTCAAGCACCACTGAATGGGTATAGATCGCGCGTAACTGGGCGCCGGCAACGTCATCGCCTACCCGCCGCAACTGGCCGTTGATCACCGCTTGCGATTGCCCCGCGCCACGCACTATCGACTGCAAGCGTAACGTCGCTGGCGCGCCTTCATTGGCGCTAGCGGTGAGCGCCGAAGCTGGCGGCTGGGTTGGGTCTAGGGCTGCGTGCGCGACCGAACAAAGCCCAAGCAGTATCAATAAACCGACTGGCTTAACAGGTTGTTGAAAAATGTAGCGAGCGACGGCTAGGCAAGGCGAAATCAGCCGAAAAAGCGCAGTGTACAAGTTGTACATGAGCATTTTGAGGCTGATTTCAACGCCGCATAGCCTAGCGTAGTAATTTTTCATCCACCTGTTAAACACCAATCCACCCCGCTTCGCGGCTCAAGGTATAGAGCACCAGGTTAATTTTTGCCTGCCCTGGGCCGCCTTCGCCCACTTGGTAATCCAAGCTGTCCCAGTGCAGCTTCCAACCGCTGGCTTGAATCGCCTGCAAATACAGCAACAAATCAAAATAGCCACCCTGCAGGCTAATTTTTAAGCCATGCCGGTACAGGGTTACCGGCACTTTAGCGGCTACGTCCGCGGTCTTCACCGGCTCATCGGCAGCCAATTGCAGGGGCTCAGAAAAACTCTGCAAGGCCAGCAGACGGAGCTTTGGTTGGGCGCGCAGCAACTCTTGCAACACCGCGCGCATTTTTGCCGGTGGCAACAGGCCCGCGGTGTCGTGATCAATTTCTCCGATCAACTGCTCGCCACTGGCCTGCGCAGTAAGCAAGGCGCTGCGATACGGCGCATTAGGGTCGGCGGCGAGCTTAGCTTGCAAGTCGGCCAAGCCCACTTGCGCCGCTTGCTGACTGAGCACTGCGGTTTTAGTCAGCGCCTCTTGCTTGGCCACCCGCAGGGTTAGCGGGTCGCCAAGCAGCAGCATGTACAGCATGCCCACCACAGCCAAGGCCACGGCGTAACTCAGCCACTGTTCACGCGGTTCGAGCAGTAGCCAGCGCTGGAATAATTTATTCACCGGTTTTGCCCTCCTCGTCTAATCGCGAAGACAGGCGAAAACCCAGTAGCCCGGCGTCGTTACGCTGCAATTCAAAGCGGGCAAATTCGCGCCCACGAAACACCGGGCTGACGCCCAAACTCTGCAAATACAATGGTAATAGCTGCTGGTCTTGAGTCACGCCTTGCAGGCTCAAGGTGCTGCCGCCATCGCGCAGGGCAATCTCACTGAGCCATAAACCATTCGGTGGATGGCGTTCCGACAAGGCCGCCAGCGGTGCAACAAAACCTGCGCTTTGCTGCTGGGTTAACAACTGCAAATGCGCGACCAAACGCTGCAATTGCAAGTTGCTGCGTTCCTGCTGGGCCAACTGCAGCGGCAACTGTGGGTCGAGTTGCGGCTCGACGAAACTGGCCTGCAGCGCACTTAACTGATCTTGCAGGTTTTGCGCCCGCGCTTGCGCCGCGCTGGCAAGCGTCGTTGCTCGCTGTAACTGCCAGCCTTGCCAAGCGCCATGCACCAACAGCAGCGTAAATAGCACGATCCAGCCGAGTACCATCTGCTTGGGCCGTGGGCCACTGCGGCGTTTTTGTTCGACTTGGTAGAGGTTAATGTTTTGCATCAGACCTCCAACCGTAAAGCAGCGCCAACGGCGGAGAAACAATAAGCCTGCTGCACTTCATCCAGCTCAGCGGCGGCTTGACCGACAAATAAATCGCGCAAATTCAGCGCCTGCAGATTCACCGCCAAACCATCACCGAGCGCTTTTAACGCCTGCGCACCGTCACGCTTCATCGGCATCATCAATAAACGACTGATGTAGCCTTTACCCAACTGGCTTTCGAAGTAATCGAGAGAGCGCTGAATCTCCAGCGTAACACCGGCAAAATCCTGACTGGCTTGATCCAAGCCTTGCTCAATCCGGCGAGCCATATACAGATCAGCACCTTGCTGAACGCAGATCAACCCTTCGCTGGAGCGCAACCGCAGCAACGCCAGATTCAGCCCCTCGGCGCCGGCCAGTAGGCCCAGATTACGAAAGGCCATCTCAGTGACATCAATGCTCTGCAGTTTTAACTCGGCGTGTTTAAGCATACCGACCCATGCACTCACCCGGCTTTTCGCCAGCACCGCGCAATAGGCCATGCGCGAGCGACCTCGATAAGCATCGGCGGGCAACGCGAAAGCATCGACCAGAACCTGCTCAATGGGTTCGCTAATTTGCTCTTTGACCTTCCAGCGCATCGCGTCGCGTAGCTCGGCCGCGGGTACGTCGGGGCTATCGAGCAGGAGCATTTGGTAGACCGCCGGGTGCAGCAACAGATTCACCGGCATGCCGGCCAAGCCGAACTCCTCGACCATGCCCTTGAGCACAGCGGCCTGCTGGTCCGGCAACGCGGGACGAAACACACAACGTAGCAACTGCACCGGCTGGCCTGGGGTGCGCAGCACATGGGCCATGGCAATACCTTCAGGGCTGGTTTCGATACCGAGCAAACCCTGCGGAGCTTTCTTATTTTTATTCAGCCATGCCAACAAGGGCGTCCCCTTCAACTCTGCCTTGTGTTGATTTACTACAGATTAACTCGCACCTGTAGAATGCACCTTTGCCTCAACCTTGAGTTCTAGTACCTCGGCACACAGGTTTCGGACAAATCCTGGCGGCGCCTTTTGCCGCCAAGCAGCGTTGCCATTCCTCGCCATAGCCAGCTATGACTCGTCATGGCGCCTTGCCCGGCAACAAAATCCACTCGCCATCCCTTCGCCAAACCTATGAGTCGAGGCACTATCATGTTCCACGTCGTGCTGTTTCAGCCAGAAATCCCGCCCAACACCGGCAATATAATCCGCTTATGCGCCAACAGTGGCTGCCAACTGCATTTAATCGAGCCGCTCGGTTTTGAGCTGGACGACAAACGTTTAAGACGCGCCGGCTTGGACTATCACGAATACTCAAGATTAAAGCGACATCAAACACTTAGCGAATGTATAGCAGAAATCGCTGGAGGTCGGATATTCGCTTTTACCACCAAAGGCAGCCACTGCTACAGCGAGAATCAGTTTGCCCCCGGTGACATCTTCTTGTTCGGCCCGGAAAGCCGTGGCTTGCCGGCGGAAATCCTTGCTAGTTTGCCGGCCGAACAGCGTTTGCGCCTGCCGATGCAACCCGGTAACCGCAGTCTAAATTTATCCAATACTGTCGCTATTGCCGTGTACGAAGCCTGGCGCCAACAAGGTTTTGCGGGCGCGGAGTAAGAAATCGCGCAAAAAAAACGCCCATCAGGGCGTTTTCTGTACCGCGTAACGGTTTAGGCGTTACCGGCGGTTTGCATCCGCTCTAGCTGCTGGGCGTAGAGCGCATCAAAGTTCACCGGAGCCAACATCAGCGCTGGGAAAGAGCCACGTACCACTAGGCTGTCCAAGGCTTCGCGGGCATACGGGAATAGCAGGTTCGGGCAAAAAGCGCCAAGGGTGTGGCTCATGGCGGCAGCATCGAGGCCTGCGATCAAGAAAATCCCGGCTTGCTGCACTTCAGCAATAAACGCGGTTTCGCCACCGGTTTTCACCGTTACCGAAAGGGTTAATACCACTTCGTGGAAGTCGCCTTCCAACGGCTTTTGCCGTGTATTCAGGTCTAGCTCAACGCTTGGTGCCCACTCCTGGCGGAAAATCTCTGGGCTCTTTGGCGCTTCAAACGACAGGTCGCGCACATAAATGCGTTGCAGCGAAAACTGTGGACCTTGGTCTTCTTGAGTTGCGCCGGTGCTTACTTGTTCAGTCATGACAGAGCCTTATTGTAAGTTTAGTAGTGCTACGACTAGTTAATGGGGTGCAGCGATCAAGCATTCAATAGCGCGTCGAGTTTGCCGGCGCGCTCTAGGGCATACAGATCGTCGCAACCGCCAATATGGGTGGCGCCGATCCAGATTTGCGGCACCGAGGTGCGCCCGGCCTTACGAATCATCTCGGCCCGCACCGCCGGGGCGCCATCAATGCTCAGCTCAGTGAACGCCACGCCTTTGTTCTTGAGCAATTGCTGGGCGCGCCGGCAATAGGGGCAGTAGTCACTGGAATACACAACAACAGCGGCCATTACGGCTCTCCTCATGGTGCCTTAAACGGCCTTACTTGATCAGCGGCAAATTGTCGCCGCGCCAGCTAGCAATCCCGCCGCCGAGCTTGGCGGCAGTATGCCCAGCTTTTTCCAACTCGCGGCAGATGGTGCCGGCGTGCTGACCAAGGGCATCAACCAGAATAATGCTTTTGCCTTTGTACTTGTCGAGTTCAACCATGCGCTCGGCGAACTTTTCATACGGAATGTTCAGCGCATCAACAATGTGGCCAGTGGCGAAGTCTTTGTGCGAGCGCAAATCGACAATCACGCCCTGCTCACTATTAACCAGCGCCGTCAGCTCACGGCAGCTGAGGCTTTTGCCCGCGCGCTGCAGTTCGCTGTAGATCAGCACAGCCAGAATAACGGCGGCGCTGCCGCTAAGCAGGTAATGGTTCGTGGCGAATTCAAGCAGTTGAGCAAGCATCAAAAGATTCCAGAAGATGAAGAAGAGGTTGGGCAAGTACGGCCTAGAGCACAACAGCAACCCGGCCGTGTCGCACAATGGCGGCCAGTATACACAGCCCCCTTATCGCACCAAACCCGTCCGGCGGTGACGAAAGCGTCGCGCGGGCTTAATATTCGCGCTCTTTTTATCTTTCGTCGCTCGGGTGCGTCTATGTCAACCACAGCAAAACCATTAGTGCTGATCATTTTGGATGGCTTCGGTCACAGCGACAGCCCCGAGTACAACGCCATTTACGCGGCCAACACCCCGGTTTACGATCACTTACGCGCCACTCAGCCGCATACCTTGATCTCAGGCTCAGGCATGGACGTGGGCCTGCCGGATGGCCAGATGGGCAACTCGGAAGTCGGCCATATGAACCTCGGCGCCGGCCGCGTGGTGTATCAAGATTTTACCCGGGTGACAAAAGCGATTCGCGATGGCGAGTTTTTTACTAATCCAACCCTGTGCGCGGCAGTCGATAGCGCCGCCAGTGCTGGCAAGGCCGTGCACATTCTTGGCTTGCTCTCGGATGGCGGCGTCCACAGTCATCAAGACCATCTGGTGGCCATGGCCGAACTGGCCGCCCAGCGCGGCGCAGAGAAAATCTACCTGCACGCTTTTCTCGATGGCCGCGACACCCCGCCGAAAAGCGCCACCGCACCGATCCAACTGCTCGACGCCGCCTTCGCCAAACTCGGCAAGGGCCGCATCGCCAGCATTATCGGGCGTTATTTTGCCATGGACCGCGACAACCGCTGGGACCGTGTCGAGCAAGCTTACAACCTGATCGTCGATGGCCAAGCCGAGTTCACTGCGGCCAATGCGCTGGCTGGCTTGCAAGCTGCCTATGCACGCGGCGAAAACGACGAATTCGTTAAAGCCACCACTATTGGCGCCCCGGTACGCGTGGATGACGGCGACGCCGTGGTGTTTATGAACTTTCGCGCCGATCGCGCTCGCGAACTGACCCGCACCTTGGTCGAGCCGGATTTTGGCGACTTCAACCGCGCCCGCGTGGCGCAACTGAGCAGCTTCGTGATGCTCACCCAGTACGCCGCCAGCATCGACGCGCCCAGCGCCTTCGCACCCGGTTCGCTGGACAACGTGCTCGGCGATTACCTGGCCAAGAACGGTAAAACCCAACTGCGCATCGCCGAGACCGAGAAATACGCCCACGTGACCTTCTTCTTCTCCGGCGGACGTGAAGAGCCGTTCCCCGGCGAAGAGCGAATCCTAGTTCCCTCACCGAACGTCGCCACCTACGACCTGCAACCGGAGATGAATGCCCCGCTGGTCACCGATCAACTGGTCGAGGCCATCGAGCAGCAGCGTTATGACGTGATCATCGTCAACTACGCCAACGGCGACATGGTCGGCCATACCGGGGTGTTTTCCGCCGCTGTTAAGGCCGTGGAATGCCTAGACAGCTGCGTCGGACGGATCGTTGCGGCGCTGGCTAAAGTCGGCGGTGAAGCACTGATTACCGCCGATCACGGCAACGTCGAGCAAATGGAAGACGAATGCACCGGCCAAGCCCACACCGCCCACACCTGCGAGCCGGTGCCGTTTATCTATGTCGGTAAGCGCAACATTAACCTGCGTGACGGCGGCGTCCTGGCCGACGTAGCGCCAACCATGCTGACCTTAATGGGCCTGCCGCTGCCAGCAGAAATGACCGGCAAGTCGATCATCGAACTGCGCTAAGCGGCTTATTTACTCTGCGCACAACCCCGTGCGCAGTGAATTACTCGGCTATTTAGCTAAAACGCCCGCCCGCCGATGCTTGCGGGCGTTTTTTTTGCTTGGCCAGCCGGGCATACTAGGCCATCGCCCTTCGCCGGTTTAATCCTGCCCATGCTCCGTTCCTTAGTCTTCGTTTTGCTTGCCTGCCTGCTCAGCCCGGTCATGGCCGATTCGCGTAGCGACGCCCAGTTGCAATTGGACGCCGCGCAAAAAGACGTGGGCGAACTAAAAAAGCTGCTGGAGCAGCTGCAAAAAGATAAATCCGGCGTGCAGCAAGACCTGAAAAAAACCGAAAGCGAGATGGGCCAGCTGGAAAACCAGGTCAAAGGCCTGCAAAACGAGCTAAACAAAAGCACTGAACAAATCCAACAACTCGATCAACAGAAAAAAAAACTCCAAGAGTCGCGCCTTGAGCAGCAACGCCTGATCGGCATTCAAGCCAGAGCCAGCTACCAGAGCGGCCAACAGGAATACCTGAAACTGCTGCTCAACCAACAAAACCCGGAAAAATTCTCGCGCACCCTGACCTATTACGACTACCTCAGCCACGCCCGCCTCGAACAACTGGCTACCTTCAACGAAACCCTGCGCCAACTGGCCAATGTCGAGCAAGACATCGTCACCCAACAAGCGCAATTAGCCGAACAGAAAAGCGCCCTCGACGGACGCCGCGAACTCTTGGCGCAAGCGCGTAAAGAACGCCAATTGGTGCTGGCCAAGCTGAATAAAGAGTCCAGCGCCGGCAGCCAAAAACTTAAAGCCCGCCAACAAGAGCAAGTGGCACTCGGCAATGTGCTGAAAACCATCGAAGAAACCCTCGCCCGCCAGGCCCGCGAAGCCGAACAGGCGCGCAAACTGGCGCTCGCCGCAGCGGCTGCAGAGGCCGCCGAACAAGCACGCCTCGCCAGCCTGCCGAGCACCGGCAAACCCGCCGCCACAGCTAAACCGGCCACTGGAGCCTTGGTCTCCAGCGCTGGCGCCGGCTACGGCGGTGCGTTTAGCGGCGCCAAGGGCAAGTTGCCGTGGCCAGTCAATGGCCGCTTGCTGGCCAATTTCGGCAGCACCCGTGGCGACGACGCGCGCACCAAATGGGACGGTGTACTGATCAGCGCAGCACTCGGCAGCCAAGTGCGTGCCGTGCACGGCGGCCGGGTAGTGTTTGCTGACTGGTTGCGTGGCGCCGGCTTGCTGGTGATTCTCGACCACGGCAATGGCTACCTGAGCCTGTATGGTCACAATCAAAGTTTATTAAAAGACGCCGGCGATATTGTTAAAGCCGGCGACGCCATCAGCACCGTCGGTAGCAGCGGCGGCCAAGCCGTTCCCGCACTGTACTTTGCCATCCGCCAACAAGGTCGCCCAAGCAACCCGGTTCAGTGGTGTCGCGCCCAAGGCTAGTCAGCTTTTTAGGAGTTCTGTTGTTATGCCGCATTTTTCCCGCCCAACCTCATTGGCCTTAGCGATTGCCTTGCTGATCGCCGCTCCCGCGTTGCAGGCCAGTGGCAAGGTGGCGGAAAAAATCCCAGCCGCCGCCATCAGCAGCGACGCCAACGCACCGCTGCCACTAGAAGAACTGCGCACCTTTGCTGAAATCATGGACCGCATCAAAGCGGCCTATGTAGAGCCGGTGGACGACAAGACCCTGCTGGAAAACGCCATCAAAGGCATGCTCAGCAACCTTGACCCGCATTCGGCGTACCTCGACCCGGCCGACTTCGCCGAGTTACAGCAAAGCACCAGCGGTGAGTTCGGCGGTCTGGGGATCGAGGTTGGGCAAGAAGAAGGCTTCCTCAAAGTTATCTCGCCAATCGACGACACCCCCGCCTCCAAAGCTGGCATTCAACCCGGCGACCTGATCATCAAGATTGATGGGCAGCCGACTAAAGGTCTGAACATGACCGAGTCGGTGGACAAAATGCGCGGCAAAATCGGCAGCAAAATTCTCCTGACCATCGTCCGCGAAGGCACGCCGAAACCCTTTGATGTCGAGCTTGAGCGCGCCGTGATTAAGGTCAAGAGCGTCAAGAGCCAATTGCTCGACGAGCACTATGGTTACCTGCGCATTTCCCAGTTTCAGGTCAATACTGGCAGCGAAGTGGGCAACGCTTTAGCTCAGTTGAAAAAGCAAAACGACGGCACGAAACTGCGCGGCATTATTCTCGATTTACGTAACAACCCTGGCGGCGTGTTGCAAGCCGCGGTCGAGGTTACCGATCACTTCCTGAGCAAAGGTTTGATCGTCTATACCAAAGGCCGCATCGCCAACTCTGAACTGCGCTTCTCGGCCGACGCCGCTGACGCCAGTGGCGGCGTGCCGCTGGTGGTATTGATTAACGGTGGCAGCGCCTCGGCTTCGGAGATCGTCGCCGGCGCCCTGCAAGACCACAAACGTGGCGTGGTCATGGGTACCGACAGCTTCGGCAAAGGCTCGGTGCAAACCGTGCTGCCACTGAACAATGAGCGCGGCCTGAAACTCACCACCGCCTTGTACTTCACCCCCAACGGTCGCTCGATTCAGGCCCAGGGGATAGTCCCGGACATACTCGTGCGGCGCGCCAAAATTACCAGCGAGCAAGACAGCGAAAACTTCAAAGAAGCCGACCTCGCTGGCCACCTCGGCAATGGCAATGGTGGCGCCGACAAGCCTTCGATCAGCAAGGGCAAAGGCAAAACCGCAGTTGCTGTGCCGCGCCCACAGGATGACGACTTCCAACTCAGCCAAGCCCTGAGCCTGCTCAAAGGCTTAAGCGTGACGCGCGGCGAGTAGCTTTTGCGCAGAGGTAAAAAAACCGGGCTTGCCCGGTTTTTATTAGGTCAAAACAACCCGATCAGAGATAGCGCTTAAGCACCTCAGCCGCGAAGCCATCGGCACGCATCTGCTCAAGGGCCGCCTGCAGCTTCTGCACCACCGCATCAGGGGTTTGTTTGTTCAGCGCCAGATAGAGTTGCGCGGTATTAAAGCGCAGTACGCTTTTCAAACCACTCACGCCCTCTTGCCGGGCCAGATACAAACCAGCCGGATCACCGGTGGCCCACAGGTCAATATCGCCACGCTGGAGCTTCTTGGCGTTTTCTTGATCGCGCAACACGGTCAGCGGCTGCAAACCTTGCTGAAGCAAATGCTCGGCAATTGCATCGCCCTGGTAAGCGCCGATTTTGTATTGTTTGGCATCATCTAGGCTACTGAGGCTGATCGGACTGTCGGCCTTAGCTAACAACACCCAATCATCCGGACTGAGCGGGCCAACCCATTTAAAGTCGTTCTCGCGCTCCGGCAGGCGCGCAGTGCTAAATACGCCATAGCCAGGAGTTTCCAGCGCTTGGGTATAAATCCGCTGCCAAGGAAACCGCAGGGTTAGTTGATACTTAACCCCGGCGCGCTTAAACATCTCGCGCACTAAGTCGACGGAAATACCGCTGATATTTGCATCTTTGGCGTAGTTTTTACCTTCCGCGGCCATGTTGTTCGGCGGGAAGTTCTCCGTGAGCAGAATAAGCTCAGGGCTTTCGGCTAAATCGTCGGCGTGTGCCGCACAGGCAAACAACATTACCGTTGTGAGTAGAGCCAACATCAGACGCTGCAACATAAGAACTCTCCTACCAAGAAACCCATTTCGACAATAACAACCGCTTAACGCACCACAATGCCACGGCTGGCCATATAGGCCTTGGCTTCTGGCACTGTGTATTCGCCAAAGTGGAAAATACTCGCCGCCAGCACCGCTGAAGCTTTACCTTCGATAATCCCTGCGGCCAAATGTTCGAGGTTACCGACGCCGCCTGAGGCGATCACCGGAATGCCCAGGGCTTCGCTGATGGCGCGGGTCACGCCCAAGTCGTATCCGCTTTTGACACCGTCCTGATCCATGCTGGTGAGCAGAATCTCACCGGCGCCCAGATCCTCCATCTTCTTGGCCCAGAGCACCGCGTCCAAGCCGGTCGGTTTGCGCCCGCCGTGGGTGAAAATCTCCCAGCGCGGCGTCTCGCCCGGCTTGGAAACTTTCTTGGCGTCGATTGCCACCACGATGCACTGCGAGCCAAAACGCGAGGCTGCTTCGCCGACGAACTCGGGGTTAAACACCGCCGCGGTGTTGATCGAGACTTTGTCTGCACCGGCATTCAGTAGGTTGCGAATGTCCTGCACGCAGCGCACACCACCCCCCACGGTCAGCGGGATAAACACCTGACTGGCCATCCGCTCCACCGTATGCAGGGTGGTGTCGCGGCCGTCGACGCTGGCGGTAATGTCGAGAAAGGTAATCTCGTCGGCGCCCTGCTCGTCATACAGGCGGGCGATTTCTACCGGGTCACCGGCGTCACGAATGTTCTCGAACTTGACGCCCTTAACCACCCGACCGTTATCGACGTCGAGGCAAGGGATGATGCGTTTAGCTAAAGCCATACGGTGCTCCGTAGGGTGGGTGCAACCCACCGATATCGATTACGTCGGTTGCGGCGGGTTTCACCCGCCCTACATTAGCCGCCGTAGCTGTCGCAGAACGCCTGCGCTTCGGCCACATCGAGGGTGCCTTCGTAAATCGCCCGGCCAGTGATGGCACCGATAATGCCCGGCGCCTTGGCCGCCAACAGAGCGCGAATATCACCCAAGTTGTGGATGCCGCCCGAGGCGATTACCGGAATCTTGCTGGCGGCGGCCAGCGCAGCGGTGAAGCTAACATTGCAGCCCTGCATCATGCCGTCTTTGGCGATGTCGGTATAAACGATGGCCGACACGCCGTCCGCTTCGAAACGCTTGGCCAGATCGATCACCTGCACAGTACTGATCTCAGCCCAGCCGTCGGTGGCGACGAAGCCGTCTTTGGCATCCAGACCGACAATCACCTTGCCCGGAAACGCCTTGCAGGCGTCAGTCACAAACTGTGGATCTTTGACCGCCTTGGTGCCGATGATCACGTAGCTGACCCCAGCTTTAACGTAAGCCTCGATGGTCTCCAGCGAGCGAATGCCGCCGCCGATCTGGATCGGCAAATGCGGGTAGCGCTTGGCAATCGCGGTGACCACTTCTCCATTGACTGGCTGTCCTTCGAAGGCGCCGTTCAAGTCGACCAAATGCAGACGACGGCAACCTCCCTCGACCCATTTAGCGGCCATGCTCACGGGGTCATCGGAGAACACCGTGGAGTCTTCCATACGGCCCTGACGCAGACGCACACAAGCGCCGTCCTTGAGATCGATTGCGGGGATAATCAGCATCGGCAAACCTACTTAAGTCGCAAAAAAGTTAAATATCAGGTGGTCAACAGCGCAGGCTAACGGCTCAGCCTTTCTCGAGCGCCCAGAGGTCGGACTCAATACTCTCGAAGCGCTCTTTAAGCACGCCCTGTACATCCAGTACCGCTTGGTTATAGATCAACGGGCCACACTCTTTAATAAAAAAATCCAGCAATTCCTCGGCCTCAAAGCCGCCCATGTCCAGCTCGAAGCGTTCGGCCATCAAGGCTTTAATCGCCTGGCCGAGCACGCCACGCTGCAGGACGCTGAACTGAAACACCGGCTCAACCGGCTTCTTGACCCGGCTCATTACCAGCGACCATCCCAGGCGGCAAAGTTTTGCAGTAACTGCAAGCCGTGGCTGTGGCTTTTTTCTGGGTGAAACTGCACGGCAAAGCGCGAGCCTTCGGCCAGGGCGGCGGCAAAGTCTTTGCCATAATGCCCACGACCGACCACCTGCGCCGGGTTGCCCGCTTCGATGTAATAACTGTGCACAAAATAGAAGCGCGCCAGATCGGGAATGTTGTGCCAGAGCGGATGCTTAACCGCCTGCGCCACTTCGTTCCAACCCATGTGTGGGACTTTCAGCGGCTCGCCGTCTTCGACCATGCCCTTGCCAAAGAAGCGCACTTGGCCGGGAAACTGGCCGATGCAATCGACCCCGTCGTTCTCTTCGCTGTGTTCCAGCAACGCCTGCATGCCCACGCAAATACCGAGAAACGGCCGATCGGCACTAACTTCCCGCACCAGCTGATCGAAGCCCAGCCGCTTGATCTCCGCCATGCAATCGCGAATCGCGCCGACCCCGGGAAACACCACCCGGTCGGCTTCACGAATGACCGCGGCATCGCTGGTGATCAACACTCGACCGGCGCCCACGTGTTCCAGCGCCTTGGCGACTGAGTGCAGGTTGCCCATGCCGTAGTCGATGACTGCCACTGTTTGCATTTACAAAACGCCCTTGGTCGACGGCATTTGCCCGGCCATGCGCGGGTCCAGCTCACTGGCCATACGCAGGGCACGGCCGAAAGCCTTGAACACGGTTTCGATCTGATGGTGAGTGTTGGTGCCACGCAGGTTGTCGATGTGCAGAGAAACCAAGGCGTGATTGACGAAGCCTTGGAAGAACTCTTGAAACAGATCCACATCGAAGCCGCCAACTACCGCGCGGGTAAAAGGCACGTGCATTTGCAGGCCCGGACGCCCGGAGAAGTCGATGACCACCCGCGACAGCGCTTCGTCCAACGGCACATAGGAATGGCCGTAACGAACCAAGCCTTTCTTATCGCCGACCGCCTTAGCAAAGGCCTGACCGAGGGTAATGCCGACGTCTTCGACGGTGTGGTGATCGTCGATTTCGAGGTCGCCTTTACACTCGATATCCAGATCGAACAGCCCGTGACGGGCGATTTGGTCAAGCATGTGCTCAAGGAAAGGCACACCAATAGCAAAGCGCGCCTTGCCGGTGCCATCCAAATTGATCGAGACCTTAACTTGGGTCTCTAGCGTGTTGCGCTCGACGCATGCGGTACGTTCGGCCATCACCAGCTCCAGAATTAGCTTGCGCAAAAGGCGGCCATTATAGGCGGGCTAGGCCTTTGCCGGCTACCAGCGCGGGCCGAGCGGGTTAAGCGCGCAGACTAGCGCCAGCTTACGCAGCGCCAACCTCAACCAACCCGACCAAGCAAACGCAATCCGCACACAACCCACGCGTCCGCGACAGGGAACCGCCGGCCAACTTCGCCCTCCAAGCTGCGCAGGCATCCAGCCTCGGCGCCGCGCCAACTGTGGCAAACGGCACGGTATACTCGCGGCAATATGGCTATTTCACCTATTTGCTCTCACTAAAGGACTGGTTCATGAAAGCGCTCGGCAAACTCGCGGGTCTGATTGTTCTCGGCTTACTGCTGACCCTAGTGGCACTGGGCTTTGCCCTGACGCAGTTGTTCGACCCCAACGACTACAAAGACGAAATCCGCCAAATTGCCCGCGACAAGGCCAATCTTGAGCTGACCATCAACGGCGATATCGGCTGGAGCCTATTCCCGTGGCTGGGCTTAGAGCTTACTGACACCACCTTGGCCAGCGCCGCCAGCCCCACCCAGCCGTTTGCCGACCTGCGTCTGCTCGGCCTGTCGGTGCGTGTGCTGCCATTGCTGCGCCGCGAAGTGCAGATGAGCGACATCCGTATCGACGGCCTCAATTTGAGCCTTGAACGCGATGCCCAAGGCCACGGTAACTGGCAAGACATCGGCCACCCGGCCAAGCCCACAGCGAGCACGCCAAGCAGCACCGCAACAGCCGAGACCAGCGCTGTCACGCCGCCCGCTACCAGCAAACAACCGCTGCGCTTGGACATCGACAGCCTCAGCCTGACTAACTCGCGCATCGCCTATCACGATGCAAAAAGCGGTCAACAATACAGCGCCGAAAATATCCAGCTGAGCAGCGGTGCGATTCGCGAAGGCGCCAGCATCCCGCTGCAATTGACTGCCTTGCTGTCCAGCAACCAACCGGCGCTGCATGCGCGCACTGAACTGCAAGGCCAACTGCGCTTTGACCGCGCCCTGCAGCGTTACCAATTTGAAGACCTCAAACTGTCTGGCGAACTCACTGGCGAGCCGTTACAAGGCAAGAGCCTGACCTTCGCCACCCAGGGCCAGCTATTGCTCGACCAAGTGGCACAGGTGGCCGAATGGCGCGGCATCAAACTATCCCTGAACCAACTGCGCGGCCTTGGCGAACTGAAAATTCGCAACCTCAATACCCAGCCAGAGCTAGAAGGCGCTCTGTCGATTGCCACACTGAATCTGCGCGAATTTCTGCCCGGCATCGGCCAGAGCTTACCGGCCATCAGCGACGCGAGCGCGCTGAGCCAATTCGAGCTGGTCAGCCGCCTGCAAGGCACCGCCAGCAGCCTGACCTTGAACGAGCTGAAACTGAAGTTGGATGACAGCCATTTCACCGGCAGCCTCGCCATCAGCGACTTCGCCACACAAGCCTTGCGCCTGCAACTCAAAGGCGACCGCCTCAACCTCGACCGTTACTTACCTGCTGCCAGCAGCGAGACGGCCAGCGCCCGCCAAGCCGAAGTCAAAACCGCGCTGGCTGCCGCCGGGCAAGCCGGCACTACCGATCTGCCACGCGCACCCACCGAGCAAGCATGGAGCGAGGCTAAGTTGCTGCCGATTGAGCGCCTGCGCAACCTCGATGTACAGCTGGGCCTGAGCCTTGAGCAGCTAACGCTGCAACAGCTGCCGCTGGAGCAACTCAAGCTCAATGCCAGCGGCAAAAACGGCGCGCTCAAGCTCAGCGAACTGCGCGGCCAACTGTATGGCGGCAGCTTTAACAGCAGCGCCAGTCTCGACGTGCAACCCGCCAGCCCGCTAGTCACTGCGCAGCTGCAGCTCAAGCACATCGCCGCCGAGCAACTGCTCAAAGGCCTCGGGCAAAAACCCAGCCTGAGCGGCGCGCTCGACCTCAACGCCGACCTGCGCAGCAACGGCAATAGCCAAAAAGCCTGGATCGACAGCCTCACTGGCGACGCCAGCTTTACCCTCCGCGACGGTGTGTTGTTTGACGCCAATCTCGAACAGCAACTCTGCCAAGGCATCGCCACCCTCAACCGGAAAACCCTCAGCGGCCCAGCGCACGGCCAAGACACGCCCTTCGCCTCGCTCGGCGGCAACCTCGCGATCATTAACGGAGTGGCCAGCAACCCCGACCTAAAGGTGCGCATCCAAGGCCTAAGCGTCAACGGTAACGGCAGCCTCGACCTGCGCGTACTGGCCATGGACTACCGTATCGGCATCATCATCGAAGGTGACAAGAGCGCCATGCCCGACCCCGCCTGCCAGATCAACAAGCACTACATAGGCCTCGAATGGCCACTGCTCTGCCGTGGCCCACTGGAGCTCGGCGCCAAAGCCTGTCGAGTGGATAAAGACGGCTTAGGCAAAATTGCCGGCAAACTAGCCACCGACAAACTCGGCGATAAAATCGAAGAAAAACTCGGCGACAAAGTCAGCCCCGAACTGAAAGACGCGCTCAAAGGCTTGTTCAACCGATGAGCCCTGAACAGTTCGGCGCGGCCGTACTCAACTGGTACGACCAGCACGGCCGCAAAGACCTGCCCTGGCAACAGGGCATCAACCCATACCGGGTTTGGGTCTCGGAAATCATGCTGCAGCAGACCCAAGTCAGCACCGTGCTCGGCTACTTCGAGCGCTTTATGGCCGCCCTGCCGAACGTGCAGGTGCTGGCCGCCGCGCCCAGCGATGAAGTGCTGCACCTGTGGACCGGACTGGGTTACTACACCCGCGCACGCAACCTGCAAAAAACCGCGCAAATCGTAGTGGCCGAACACGCCGGGCAATTCCCCGCATCGGTCGAGCAATTAATCGAACTACCCGGCATCGGCCGCTCCACCGCTGGCGCCATCGCCAGCCTGAGCATGGGCCTGCGCGCACCGATATTAGATGGCAACGTCAAACGCGTACTGGCCCGCTACGCTGCTTTTGAGGGTTATCCGGGCGAGCCGAAAGTTGCCGCGCAACTCTGGGCACTGGCTGAACAACTGACCCCCAGAGCACGGGTGGATAACTACACCCAAGCAATGATGGATCTTGGCGCGACCCTCTGCACCCGCAGCAAACCGAGCTGCCTGCGGTGCCCGCTGCAAAGCGGCTGCAAAGCGCACATGCTCGGCCTGCAAACACGTTACCCAATCCCCAAGCCGCGCAAAGAACTGCCGCAAAAGCACTGCTTAATGCCGCTATTAACCAACCGCGACGGCGCGATTTTGCTCTATCGCCGCCCACCCAGCGGCCTCTGGGGCGGCCTCTGGAGCCTGCCCGAATTGCACAGCAGCGAGCAGCTCGGCGCCTTCGCCCAACAACACGGGCTGAACCTCGGCCAGCAGCACGCCATGGCGCCGCTTAAACACACATTCAGCCACTTCCAACTGACCATCGAGCCACAACTGGTGCGCGTCGAACACGCGGTAAGCGCCGTGGCCGAGGGCGACTGGCTCTGGTATAACCTCGCCAACCCACCGCGCCTCGGCCTAGCCGCGCCGGTCAAAAAACTACTGAAACGCGCCGCCGAGCACCTCTCGGCAGGCCAACTGAACACCGGAGAATTGCCATGAGCCGCACCGTTAACTGCCGCAAACACAAACAAGAACTGCCGGGCCTTGAGCGCCCACCCTATCCCGGCGCCAAAGGCGAAGACATCTTCCAAAATGTCTCCAAGCAAGCCTGGGACGAATGGCAAAAGCACCAAACCATGCTGATCAACGAACGCCGCCTGAACATGATGAATGCCGAAGACCGCAAATTCCTGCAAACCGAGATGGACAAGTACCTGTCCGGCGAAGAGTACGCCCAAGCCGACGGCTACGTGCCCCCCAGCGCCTAAGGCAAAAAATGCGTAAGCGGCGGTAATCGCTAAGTATTTTTCAATAAACGTTTGACAGGCACCCGTAAAAACAGTCTAATGCGCCCCGTTGCCCGGATAGCTCAGTCGGTAGAGCAGGGGATTGAAAATCCCCGTGTCGGCGGTTCGATTCCGTCTCCGGGCACCACAAATACCGAGAAACCCCAAGCGAAGTTACATTCCTTGGGGTTTTTTCTTGGCTGCGATTTAACCTGCCAACCCTGTTTTTCCAGCCCACGCAAGCGGCGACAGCTCGTACAGATGGCTAAAACCAGCCGACCAGCGCGCATGGAAGACTGGCATTTGCACTGCAATACTCAAGCGAGCAGGCGACGCACAGTTGCGCCGGCGCAGGGAGTTTGCAATGAACGTCAGTTACCGGGTGGGCCACAGCGCACTGTTTGCCGCCACCGACCTGTATGCCCGCCTGCATCGCGAAGGCGCAGCGCTCGTCAGCATCGGCGAAGCCTGCGAGATCACCCCCGACCGCCTCGATGTGCTGCTGCTCGACAGCCACCTATTGGCTTGCCAGCCTTTGACCGAGTGGCAAGCCTGTGACGTGGCGCTGCTGGGCTTTGAGCCGCCTGCCGGGGTTTTACCCTTGCCGGCAGCGGCCAGCGAGACCGAAGTGCTAGCGCTGTTTGGCTTTGCCGCCGCGCAAGTGCAGTTGCAGCGCAAGACCCGCAAACTCAGCAACGCGCTGGCGCGTAAAGATGGCGATCTGCAAAAGCTGATTGATGTGGGCTTGGCCCTGTCGGCGGAAAAAGACTTGGAGCGACTGCTCAATAAGATTCTCGCCGAAGGTCGACGGCTGTCCAATAGCGATGCTGCCTCGCTGTTTTTAGTCGATAAAAAAACCGCCGAGCAACCCCTACTGGTGTTCAAGCTGACGCAAAACAGCTCGACCGCCACGCATTTTCAAGAGCAGCGCATGCCGCTGACCAAAGCCTCGATTGCCGGCTACGTGGCGCTGACCAGCACCGAGTTGAATATCGCCGATGCCTACGCCATACCTAGCGACGCGCCCTACCGGTTTAACCGTTCGTTCGACATGCAAATGGGCTATCGCACCATGTCGCTGCTGGCGATTCCGATGCTCAATCACCATCGCGAAGTGGTTGGCGTGCTGGAGTTTATCAACTGCCAGCGGCAAGCCGATTTACCCTGCGCCGGCGAGCTGATCCCCTTCGATGAAGGCCTAGCTGCCTCGCTGCGGGCACTGGCCAGCCAGGCCGCCGTGGCGATTGAAAACCGCCAGCTGCTCGACGATATCAGCCAGCTTTTCGATGGTTTCGTGCAGGCCTCGGTATTCGCCATTGAGCAACGCGACCCAACTTCCAGCGGCCATTCGTTTCGGGTCGCGGATCTGTGCATCGCGCTCGCCGAGCAACTGCCGCACGCACCTATGGCCGAGGTGCGTAATCAGGCGCTGAATAACGAAGGCCTGCGCGAACTGCGCTACGCCGCGCTGCTGCATGACTTTGGCAAGGTCGGCGTGCGCGAGCACGTGCTCACCAAAGCCAAGAAGCTGCCGGTACCGATCATCGACAACCTACGTTACCGGGTCGCGCTGGCCAAGCAGAGCCTGCAAAACCAAACGCTAAAACGCATGCTGCACGCCTACCAGCACCACGGCGGACTAAACGATGAGCAACGCCTGCACTGGGAAACCGAGCTGGCACTGGAGTGCACAAGGCTGGACAGTTACCTAGACGACATTCTCAAGGCCAACGAACCGAGCGTGTTGACCGAAGGCGATTTCCAACACCTGCAGGTCATTCAGAGCGAGTTGGTGAAGAGCCACGACAATCAGCTGATTGGGCTGTTATCGGATAGCGAATTTTGCGCACTGGCAATTCGCCGTGGCAGCCTGACCGAGCAAGAGCGCGCTGAGATCGAGCGGCACGTGGTGCACACCCGGGAGTTTCTCCAGCTGATTCCGTGGACGAGCGAACTGCGGCGGATTCCCGAAATTGCTGCCGCGCACCATGAAAAGCTCGACGGCAGTGGCTACCCGAAAGGCCTGACCGCCGAAGCCATTCCGTATGGCGCAAAAATCATGACCATCTGCGACATCTACGACGCCCTGACCGCCTCCGATCGGCCATACAAAGCGGCAGTGCCGCTTGAACAGGCACTGAATATTCTGCACTCGGAGGTGAAAACCGGACTACTCGACAGTGACCTGGTCAAAGTCTTTGTCGAGTCACGCTGCTACCTCAACCCGGTCAAGCCTCCTCTAGCACCCGCCCAGCCGCGAGACAGCCACGCACCGCAATACAACCGACATGTGTGCGATTACGACCCGAGTGACAAACACCAACACTAGCCACCCCGCACCGGAGCCGCGCAGGCCTTACGGATAAGGCTCGGATGTAGGGCGGATTCAGGAGCGTAGCGAGCAATCCGCCATGTGCTGCACAGTGAATATCCCGCGTGCTACGCAGCGAACAATCCGTCACCTCACACAGTCTGATTGGCTGCGTACCACTCAATGGCGTACTGCCTGCGGCGAGTACGTACATCCATCACCTAGCACCAGCTCAAGGCCGACCAGAAATGCTTATCAGGTAACGATCATCCAAGGTCAGTTGACTGCCACGATTACTCAGCCGGTCGAGATACTCATAGGTTGGCTGCAACTCGGTTAGCCGGTCACCGATATTCGGGTGCACCTTAAGAAAGGTCAGCAGCGTGGCGTCGTCCTGTTTCATGCTGGCCAAGCTTTGCAGCACCGTGGCCAAACCGTAGGAGTCGTAGCCGGCGCGTGTGGCAATCACGGCGCCCATGGCATCGGCCTGATACTCATCGCCCCGATCCAGACCGCGGGTGTACACATTGGTCACCAACTGCTCGAATTTCTCATTGTTCTGCAAATTGCTCGGCGCCGGGCTACTCGACGAAGCTTGGCTTGCCTGTACCGCGAACAAAGACAGATTAGTTAACAGCCCAGCTCCGGCATGCTGCTGAATCGCCTTGAGGTGATGCTTACTGACCACATGCGCCACCTCATGGGCGAGCACCCCAGCCAGCTCCGCCTCGCTGTTCATCTGCGCGAGCATGCCGCTGGTGATAAACACATAACCACCGGGAGCCGCATAGGCGCCAACCACGCGGTTATTAAGCACGGCAAAATGCCAGTTCAGTTCGGGGCGTTCGCTGTTTTGCGCGACCCACATACCCACCGAATTCACATAAGCCTGCACCGCCGGATCATCCAGCAGCGGCGCTTGCGCCAGCAGCAAGCTGGCGGTGTTAGCACCAATAACTAACTCCTCGTCTTCACTCTTGGCGCCCATGTCGGCGATGTTTTCCCCGGCGCTGACCAGCCGACCAACATCCACACCTTGTATATTCAAGCCTTTGAGGCTGTCCATGCCTTTACAGGCGACCAGCAGTAGAGGCAGCAGCAACAGTCCAGCCCGCAGCAATGACGTAGACATGACAATTACTCCGGGTTATTTGGCAGCGTCTGGATAGGCAATCGGCTGGCTGCGCAAGCCGCCCGACTGAGCAAAGGCGCGCGCGCGGCTGGCACTGACCGCATAGCGGTCGAGCGTCTGCAAGGGCGAACTGCTGGCGCCAGCACCGGCCTCTAACTTGTCATCGGTAACCCCGCGCACGCCGGTGGCGACGCTGCTGGCCGGCTCCACCGCCGTGCTGCCTTGCAGCAAGTCGGAGACACTCGCGCCTTTAGCGTTACTCGACTTGTCAAACCGCACTTTTAACAACGCCAACCACCCTTGCTGGCCACTGGCAGTCTGCACCTGATACCAACCACCTTGCCGTTTGTGAATGCGCAGGCGCGTGTCGGCGGGTAACTCGTGCACGCTGGCCGCAGTGTTACTGGCGCTAGCGCGCAGCGCCGTGGACTCGACCGTAATGGCGCTGCCCAGGTCGGCGTGCGCCAAGCCACAACTTAGCCAGCCGGCGATTAACAGCGTGAAAGCGCGCATCCCTTTGCTCATGAGGTTTTCCTCCGGGGTTCAAATAAACTCACCGCCTCTGCGCGGCCCTTTACCTGAAAATCACCATGGGCGATAAACTCAAACTGCTCGCCACAGGCCTGCCGAGTGGCCGCTGACACCAGTAAGCAGGCTCGCCCCTTGGTTAAGCCTTCGATGCGACTGGCCAAGTTCACCGTGTCGCCAATGGCAGTGTAGTCGTAGCGCTGGCTGGCGCCGACCATCCCGACGACTGCACTGCCGGTGT
>JAIETJ010000012.1 GCA_019745275.1 Pseudomonadaceae bacterium
GGGCTGGTGGGCCTCGGACACCGCCGAGTTATTCTTTGATGATTGCCGAGTGCCGGTGGAGAACCTAATTGGCGCCGAGAACATGGGCTTTGCCGGGATCATGGCGAATTTCCAGAGCGAGCGTTTGTCGTTGGCGATCATGGCCAACATGACTTCGCAGCTAGCGCTCGAAGAAGCTTTGCGTTGGGCCAAAGAGCGCGAGGCTTTCGGTAAACCGATCGGCAAATTTCAAGTGCTCAAGCATCGTTTGGCGGAGATGGCCACCCAGCTGGAAGTGTCGCGCGAATTCACCTATCGGCAAGCGGCGAAGATGGCCGCCGGTAAAAGTGTGATTAAAGAAATCTCCATGGCCAAGAACTTTGCCACCGATGTGTCGGATCGCATTACCTATGACGCCACGCAAATTCTCGGTGGCATGGGTTTTATGCGCGAAAGCTTGGTCGAGCGGCTGTACCGCGACAATCGGATTTTGTCGATTGGCGGCGGCTCGCGCGAGATCATGAACGAGATCATCAGCAAGCAAATGGGCTTGTAATGCCGCTTGTTACGCTATGCAGCGGCTTGCTGCAAACCGCTTAACACAGAGCGAGCAACTCGCTGAGCGGCCGAGGCCGCTCGACGGCGTAGCCTTGCACATAATCGACACCCATTTCGGCCAAATGTTGGCGAATACTCACGGTCTCGACATATTCAGCGATGGTTTTACGCCCCAGGACATGGGCGATTTCGTTGATCGAGCGAACCATGGCCAGGTCGCTCGGCGAGCGTTCGATCTCTTTAACAAAACCGCCGTCAATTTTGACGAAATCCACTGGCAGGCGTTTCAGGTATTCGTAGGAGGAAAACCCGGTGCCGAAATCGTCGATCGAAAAGGTGCAGCCAAATTTTTGTAAGTGACGGACAAAATCGGCGGTTTTAGTTAGGTTGGCCACGGCCGTGGTCTCGGTTAACTCAAAGCAAATTTTCTCCGGCGGCAGCGGGTATTGGACAAACAGAGCTTCGATAAAGCCGAGCAGTTTGTCGTCATTCAGACTGCTGCCGGACAAATTGATCGATACTCCACTGGAGTGCTCCCAGAATTTTGGATGCAGCGCCAAGTTGCTGAAAATGGTTTTTAGCACCCAACGATCAACCTTGGTCATGCGGTTGTAGCGCTCGGCGGCGGAGATAAAGTCCAGCAGGTTGAGGTCGTTCTGCATCACCAGCAACACTTCGTAGTGCGGTAACTGGTCATGTTCAAGTGGCGCGGGGGCAATTTGTTGCAGGCGTAAACTCAGTTCGCCACGCTCGACAATCCCATCGACCCGCCCGGCAATCGCCATTAGCCCGGTGCCCGCACCGTCGTTTTCTTCTTCGTAAATATGCACCCTATTACGTCCCGCTTCTTTGGCGGCATTGCAGGCCATTTGCAGGTCACAGAACACGTTAATCACATCATGCCGCTCACTGGTGAGCACCAGCCCCACGCTCATGGTTACCCCGTGGCTATGGCCCTGCCAGTCAAAGGCTTGGTTTTCGATGCTGGCGCGCAATTGCTCAGCCAACTCAAAGGCGTGGCCGCCGTCGGTTTTATTCAGTGCTATAGCGAAATCGGCGCCGCTAATGCGGGCAATCACTGAATTTTCGGGCATTTGCAGGTGTAACAGAGTGGCCACTTGTTTGAGATAACTGTCGCCGGCCAAGTGACCGCAGCTGGAGTTGAGCAAGCTAAACTGGTCGATATGCGCATAGATAAAAGCGTAGTTGTCGGCCCCTGCGAGTATTTGCGCAACGCTGGCTTCGAAGCTGCGGCGGTTAAATAGCCCGGTGAGATCGTCATGGCTGCGCACGTGGGCAATGTCGCGATACAGCTTGCCGACGATGCCCTCTAAGTGGTCTTGAATTACCCCTTGAGCATCTGGGGCTGGTGCGCCGATCCAACCGTTAGCCAGGTGCTGCATCAGTTGCTGGCCAGTGAAGGTGCCGGCTTCGCGGCCTTGGCGGTCGGCTAATACATAATGCTCAGTGGCGGGATTGGCCCAAATCAATTGCAGGTGCTGGCCGGTGTCGGTCATCAGCCAGTCGCCGGTAACCAACTGTTGCACCCGCTCATGCCAGCGTTGTTGGCTCGGGTCAACGTGTGGCTGCTGTTTGCGGATGGCGAGCGGGGTGCAAGGCAGCATTTCAACGGGTAGCTCACCGTGCAGTTGGCGCTGCAGTTTTTGCAAGATTGGGGTGTGCCGATATTGCCCGGGTAGCAAACTTTCGGTGCGCCGGCGCAAGAGATCAAGCACATGGTCGACTTCATAATCGCGCTCAATATGGTCAGTCGCGCCGCTGGTTTCCGCCAATAGCCAAGTGTGCAGTTGGCGAATGATGTCGAAGTCATCTTGCCATTCAGTGCCGTGTTGGCCTTGGCGTAACAGTTCATGCACCAGCAATTCACGCCAGCCGGCGTCGAGCCACTCTAACAGCACTTGCGGGGCCTGCTGGCCGAATAACTGTGCCAGTTCTACGGCCACTTGTTCGCGGGCGACGTCTAGTTTGTCGCGACCACGGTGGTACTGCATGACTCGCTCAGCATTGTTGCTATAGGCGCGCTGCTGGATGGCTAAGAGTTGTTCTAACTGCTGGTCACAGGCGCTAAACACCGTGCTGTCGCCGCGATAGTTGCTGACGATACCATCAATTAATTGCTCAACACGCTGTTCCAGTGCCGGGTTGCTGGGCTCGGAAAAGTCGCACAAGCGCATAAGTTTGTCTAAGGTCGCCCGCACCGGATGACTCGGATCGGCGAAGGCGGCGGGTTCCAGTATGGCGGCTTGGGCGACGGGGGCCATTAAGCGGCGTAACGCCGGCTTTACCCCTGTGGCGATCACCGCTTGCTGTTCTAAGTGCTCAAACAGTTCAGCGACTAACCCGGCGTCGGTGTATTGGCGTGGCGAGAGTTGCGCGCCAGCTTGATGCAGTTGCTGGACAAACCCTGTGGCACTCCAGCCGCGTTGTGGGGGCGTTACCGCCTGCACGCTGGCAATGGCGCGTTGTAATGTACTCAGGTCAATGTACTCGGGCTTGAGCGCAGCACCCCCACTGTTTGCATCTACTGCTCGCAGTTGTTGAATGGCCTGATAGGGTGCGGCGGCAATGCTGTGGCTGCTCACCTCGGCGCGAGGGTGCGGGGTAACCACCGCACGCACTTCGGCCAGCGGCTCGATGTGCATTTGCTTAAACAATGCGTCGAGTTGATTAAAGTAAGGCAGTAAGGTGCTGCCCAGCACACTGGCCGCGCTGTAAAAAACCTCGCGCACCGCCGCCGGTTGCAGCCGTAAGTGCAGGCGTGCTTGCAGGGTACGAACCAAAAACTCGAGTGACAGCGGATTCTCGAGGTCTTTGCTGACGTGATTATTGATGCGGTTCAGGCGCGCGCAGTTACGCCATTCAAGCGCGACCAGAGGCTCACGTAACACACGCACCAAGCGGCGCATGTCGAGTAGCTCGTCGACTTCGGCGTCGTCCACCAAGTTCCAGTCTTCATTGCTGGAGGAGGGCGTCGGCGTTTGGGCGCAAGGGTTGGCTAGGCGCAGTTGAATGGTTTTTAAAGTTTCGCTAATGATCCGTTCGCGCTGGCTGGTGCACAGGCGGATGAAGTCGGTGAAGGTTTGTTCTTCGCTATTGCTGTTGGCGCGGATGCGTTGCTCTTTTAAGGCTTGGGTAGTGGCGTCGAGTAAATCGGCCAAACAGGGCGGCAAGTGCCGGCTCATGACCTGATTTAAGGCGTCTAGCAGATCAACAGCTTGCTGTGTCTTCATCCCTTCCCCCAACGAGGCGCCCTCCACGGCGCACGCCCAGTAACTATAGACCAGCTACTCGAGCCTGCTCGGCGCATTCGCAGCGGGTCGCGACGGGGTCGTTGGCCTCGCGGCAAAAATACGATAGACACACAACAGCTGACGGTTGCCACAACCGTCGGCCACGGCGAAAGCCTAACTAAAGGGGTTTGGCTTACTCGGCTGCCTGCCCAGGGTTGTTGGCATGCTGGTGTTTAGGCGCAAAACGCGCCGCCAGACGCATGGAACCGACCACCAGACGTTGGTAAAACGCTGGCATTAGCCGCTGCATAAAGTCACTGGCGTACGCATCACCGCCAATCAGAATCCGCCGTTTATTGGCTAGCACGCCCTGGATAATGACCTTGGCGGCATGGTCGGGGCTGGTGCGCAGTAACTTGTCGTTGAACTGCTGACGGGCTTGCTCGGCATTTTGTCCGGTAATGCTGGCCAAGCTGGCATTCATCCGCGCAGTGCTGGCGATATTGGTTTTGATCCCGCCCGGATGCACGCAGCTGGCGGAAACCCCGCAGGCGGCCATGTCGAGCTCTTGGCGCAGCGACTCGGTAAAACCGCGCACGGCAAACTTGCTGGCGTTATAAGCGCTCATGGCCGGTTGAGCAAACAAGCCGAAGATGCTTGAGGTGTTGATGATATGGCCTGCGCCGCTGGCTTTAAGGTGCGGTAAAAACGCTTTGGTGCCGTTCACCACACCCCAAAAATTGATGTTCATCACCCACTCGTAGTCGCTGTAATCATTGCCCTCCACGGTGCCACCTTGGGCTACGCCGGCGTTGTTGAAAATCGCGTTAACCTGGCCGTAGTCGGCCATCACCTGGTCGGCCCAGGCCTGTACCGCCGTCCGGTCGGCGACGTTAACCAAGGTCTGCGAGGCTTTAATCCCGAGTTTGCGGGCCATCTCGGCAGTTTCGTTGAGGCCTGTTTCATTCACATCGGATAACGCCAGGTGACAACCCTGACGCGCTAACCCCAACGCCAGTGCGCGACCGATGCCAGAACCAGCACCGGTGATGGCGGCGACTTTATTCTCAAAGGATTTCATAGGCTGATCTCGACTGGTGAGGCGTTGTTGAGGGCGAAATTTTGTGCCGGGTGGGCTGGGTTAAGCCGACTGAAATGATAGGCCGCCGGATCAAAATGGCGAGTGATCAGCCGATAACGCCAGGTGAAATCGGGCCATAACAGGTTGTTGCGCCCGCTTACCGGGTGCAGGTACCAACTGGTGCAGCCACCGGCGTTCCACACGGTATTGCTCAAGCCACTTTGCAGCTTGCGGTTAAAGGCTTCTTGCTCCTCGAGCTTGGGCTCAAGGCTGTCGATATTGCGTTCTTTGAGTAGGCTTAACGCGCCGAGGATGTAGTGGATCTGCGACTCGATCATGTAAATCATCGAGTTATGCCCAAGCCCAGTGTTGGGGCCCATCAGGAAAAACAAGTTGGGAAAGCCGCTGGTCATGGTGCCTTTATAGGCTTGTGGACCTTGCGGCCAGCTGTCGATTAAGTCGATACCGTCACGACCGAACAACACACCGCGCGGCAGTGGATCGCTGGCGGTAAAACCGGTGCCAAAGATGATCGCGTCGACCATGCGCTCTTGCCCATCGTTGCTGATGATGCTGTTGGCGCGGATCTCGCGAACGCCATCGCTGATGACGTTTACGTTGGCTTGCGCCAGCGCTGGATAGTAGTCGTTGGAGATCAGTACGCGTTTGCAACCCATGGTGTAGTGCGGCGTCACAGTGGCGCGCAAGGCTGGATCTTGGATGGATTTTTTGATGTGGGCTTTGCTGACTAGTTCGGCCAGTTTCATGACTCGAGGGACTAACGCGAAGCCAATTACCCGGCTTTCTAATACGGCATAAATCAACCCGCGCCAGAGCTTTTGCAGCATCGGAAAGCGCTGGAAACGCTGCTGCTCGCGAGCACTGATTTGCCGGTCAGGCTTGGGCATGATCCACGGCGCGGTACGCTGGTACAGGTCGAGCTGGCTGACTTGTTTTTGGATCTGCGGGACAAACTGAATCGCCGAGGCGCCGGTGCCAATCACTGCCACCCGTTTGCCATTAAGGTCGTAGTCGTGGTTCCACTGCTGGGAGTGAAATACCTGACCGGTAAAAGTCTCGATCCCGGGTACTTTGGGGATGGCCGCGGTGGAGAGGGCGCCCATGCCCGAGACCACGAACTGCGCGGTGAAATGTTCGCCGTGGACGGTATCAATTAGCCATAACTCACGGGCTTGATCCCAGCGCAGTTGGCTAACGGCGCTATTGAGTAGGGTTTTGTCTTGCAGGCGGTATTTGTTCCAGCAACCTTCAAGGTAAGCCTTGATCTCGGGCTGCGGGGCAAACATCCGCGTCCAGTTGGGGTTTGGCTCGAACGAAAACGAGTACAGGTGCGACTGCACATCACAGGCGCACCCTGGGTAGCTGTTGACACGCCAAGTGCCGCCCACCCCGGCTTCTTTTTCAAACAACAAAAAGTCCTGCTCACCTTGTTGTTTGAGACGTATGGCCATGCCCAGGCCGGAAAAGCCGGTGCCGAGAATAGCAATCTTGCAATGCCGGGTACTTGAGAGGGGGGATGCGGGCGCATTCATGACCAGACTCCTATTATGATTATGGCTGGTGTATACAAGTGTCTATCAGCGTAGACGAGTGTATACTTGCCGGCAAGTAGCAGTATCACAAGCCAACTTTAGGTAGGGTTATGCAGGCAGAGTTAGGCGCTACGCCGATTCGCGACAAACTTAATGATGCGCCAGGTAAGCGCCAGTTGATGGCGGCCGCCCTGCTCTTGAGCGCAAGCGGGCGTAGCTTGAACAGCATTGGTTTGCGCGAATTGGCGCGTGAGGCAGGGCTAAATCCGAATACCTTTTATCGACATTTTAGTGATGTTGATGATCTGGGCATGACGCTGATTGAGGAGATGTCCACTCAGTTGCGCCAACCCTTGCGTGACCTGCGTCGTGAAGCGGCGGCACGAGCGGTACGCGCCGGGGCAGGGGACGTACCGATGTTGTTCGGCATCGACATGCAGCGTGGCCGCCGCGTGACCCACGAAACGGTACAACTATTTTTCGATTTTGTTGATCGGCAGCCGGCGGTGTTTAGCCTTGGCGTGCGCGAGTTGCATGGTGCCTCTGCACTGCTACGGCAAACCTTGGTGCGGGTGATGGACGAGTTTGCTGATGACATGGCATTGGACATCCTGGAATTCAAGTTGCTGCCCAGCAACCTTGAACACACCCATGTGCGGCAGATATCCCACTTAGTTAGCCGCGGTTTGTTTGCCCAAGTGCTCGACTACTTAGCTCAGCCTGCGCGGCAAGCGACTATTCGCGCCTTGGCCGAGGAGCAAACTATCCTGCTGTTCACGGGCGCTGCGGTGCTGCAGAGCCTTGGGCAATTGCAGTTGCCTGAGGGTTAGGCATCACGGTGTTGTTTAACAGAACAGCCCCAAGCACAGTTGTTGCGCCCGCAGCAGCAAGGCATAACCCAGCAGCAGTAACATCCACGCCAGTAACGGCCCGAACAACCAGCGCCAGACACGCTGGTACGGGTCGAAGCCAACGCCATGCACGAAACCGCCGGCTACCCCAAGCATCACCAGCATCAGCAGGCTATGGCTGTAGTGACCCTGAGTATCGAGCATGGCCGCTGGGTGAATCAGCAAGAGTAAGGCCATCGGGCTGGCCAGCAGCAGTGACAGCCCCCGAGTCCAAGAGCGCTGCAGTAACGGGCGCGGCTCAGTCGTCACCGCTGCCGTCCTCGTCAAGGTCTTGGGTGGTTTCTAGCCATAAGGCATTGATGATGCCAAAGCTACAAGCCAGCAATACGCCGAGAATCCAAGTGAAATACCACATAACGGTGCCTCCTAAATAAAGTGGGCTATAGGCTGTGAGTGCCCGTTGCGATTTATATCGCCGTGCGGTCCAGTCGCCAGCGCTTGAAGAGCCAGATGCAGCAAGTGCCAATGCCCAGCCAGCCAAGCGCGGTTAGCTCTGCGGCTAAGCGGGTGTCGGCCTGCAGCCAGCCCCAGCGCGAGAGAATTTCCGTCCAGTCATGCTCGCCGCCGCCGACTAAGGGCAGCAGCTGGGCACGGGCATCGGCCATATAACGGGCAATGTTGAATAGGTTTTGCATCAGCCACACACAGCAGATGGCAAATGAGCCGGTGGCCCCCGTGCGCTTGAATTGCACGGCGGCTGCCACGGGGAAAATGAGTTGTCCGAGGGTGCCGCCATAGACCATCAGTTGCGCGGAAAACAGCCCGACGAATGGATGACCAAACTCATGGAAAAGCAGGTTGGCACCATCCAACACGGGAAACCAACGCTGACCATGATTGCCGAACCATAATGCCAGCGCCGAAAATAGCAGCACACCCAGCAACACCGGGGTGGTTACCGGTTGCCAAGCAGCTTGCTGGTCGTGCTTGCTAGTGTCGCCTAGGTCCATCGGCATGCTGGATTCTCGATAACTTTGTGCGAGGAGCTGTCAGTACAAGCTATGGGTGTTTTGTTCGATCTGTGCGGTGGTGACCTTGCCCCACATCTTCACGTAGCCCCACAGGGTGTAGCAGAGGATCAGTGGGATAAAGATGCCGGCCACGATCAGCATGATGCCCAGGGTTTTCTGGCTGGAGACGGCGTCCCAAATGGTCAGGCTGGAAGCTGCATCGATGCTGGACGGCATGATGAACGGAAACAAGGCAAAACCTGCGGTACACAGGGTGCCGATAATCGCCAGGCTGGAGCCGAGAAACGCCAGCCCGGCCCGTTGGCCCGAGGCGGCAGCCAGTGCCAGCAGAGCGCCGAGGATGCCGCTCAGCGGCGCCAGTTGGCTCAGTGGGTAGCGGGTGTAATTGGCCAGCCAGCCGGGGTTGCTCTGGGTCACGGTCTTGGCCAGCGGGTTAAGGGCGGCACTGGCCTCGAAGCTGGAGCTGATCACCCAACCCTGGATATTGCCCAGCCATAGCCACAGGCCGGCGCCGCTAAAGCAGAGCAGAAACACCAGGGCAAACAGCTGCGCGGCGCGGCGACTGCGGCGCGCCACGTCGCCATCGGTGCGCATCATTAGCCAGGTGCCGCCGTGCAGCAGCAGCATACTCAGGCTGACCAGCCCGGCCAGCAGGCCGAAAGGGCTGAGCAGTTGCCAGAAGTTACCCTGATAGCTGCTGCGCAGGGTGTTATCCAACTCAAACGGCACGCCCAGCAACAGGTTGCCGAAGGCCACACCGAACACCGGTGCCGGCACAAAACCGCCGACAAACAGCGCCCAGTCCCAGGCCAAACGCCAGCGCGGGTCGGCCACCTTGCTGCGGTAGTCAAAACCCACCGGGCGGGTGAACAGGGCAAACAGCACCAGCAGCATGGCCCAGTAGAACCCCGAGAAGGCCGTGGCATACACCAGCGGCCAGGCGGCAAACAGCCCGGCGCCGGCGGTGACCAGCCAGACCTGATTACCCTCCCAGTGCGGCGCTATGGTGTTGATAACCACCCGCCGTTCGCTGTCGGTCTTGCCGACAAAGGGCATCAGTGCGGCGGCGCCCAGATCAAAACCATCGGTCAGGGCAAAGCCAATCAACAAGACGCCGACCAGCACCCACCAAATCAGCTTGAGGCTTTCGTAATCCAACATGGTCATCTCCTCAGGCGGCGATTTTTTCGAAATGATAACGACCGGTGTGCAGGCTGCTAGGGCCGAGACGGGCGAACTTGATCATCAGATACATCTCGATCACCAGCAGCACGCTGTAGAAGGCCAGCAAGGCCAGCAGTGAACCCCAGACGTCGCCGACGCTGATACTCGATGCGGACAGATGCACCGGCAGCACTTCGGCAATCGACCAAGGCTGGCGACCGTGCTCGGCCACTATCCAGCCGGTTTGCGCGGCAATCCAGGGCAGCGGCAGGCTAACTAGCGCCCACTTGAGCAGCCAGCGTTTCTGCTCTTCGTTTTTACGCGCTGAGGCCCAGAAAGCGCAGATAAACAAGCCGAGCATCAGGAAACCCGAGGCCACCATCAGGCGGAAGCTCCAGAACACCGTTGCGACATTGGGGATGGTGTCTAGCGCGGCTTGCTTGATGTGCGCTTCAGTGGAATCGACCACCGCAGGGTTGTATTTTTTCAGCAGCAGGCCGTAGCCGAGGTCTTGCTTGTGCTGGTTGAAGGCGGCGATGTTCTCGGCGGTTTTCTCGCCGTTACGCAGTTTTTCCAGCAAGGCATAAGCCACGATGCCGTTGCGGATACGCACTTCGTGCTGCTTGATCAGATCTTTGATGCCGGTAACTTGGGTGTCCAGCGAGCGGGTGGCGATGATGCCCATTACATAGGGGATTTTCACCGCGTAATCGGTGCGTTGTTCGGCTTGGTTGGGCAAACCGAACAGGGTGAAGGCAGCCGGGGCCGGCTCGGTTTCCCATTCCGCCTCGATGGCGGCCAGCTTGGTTTTTTGCACGTCGCCGATCTCATAGCCGGATTCATCGCCGAGGATGATTACCGACAGAATCGAGGCCATGCCGAACGCCGAAGCGATAGCAAACGAGCGGCGGGCAAAGCCCAGGTCGCGGCCTTTGAGTAGGTACCAACTGGAAATCGCCAGCACAAAAATGGCGCCAGTAACGTACCCGGCGGCCACGGTATGCACGAACTTGACCTGAGCCACTGGGTTGAACAACAAGGCACTGAAACTGGTCAACTCCATGCGCATGGTTTCAAAATTAAACTCAGCGCCCACCGGATTTTGCATCCAGCCATTAGCGATCAGAATCCACAGCGCCGACATATTCGAGCCAATCGCCACCAGCCAAGTAACGGCTAAGTGTTGTACCTTGCTCAGACGCTCCCAGCCGAAGAAGAACAGGCCAATAAAGGTTGATTCCAAGAAGAACGCCATCATCCCTTCGATGGCCAGCGGTGCACCGAAAATGTCGCCGACATAGTGGCTGTAGTAGGCCCAGTTGGTGCCGAACTGGAACTCCATGGTCAGCCCGGTGGTTACGCCCAAGGCAAAGTTGATGCCGAACAACTTGCCCCAGAACTTGACCATATCCTGGTAGACCTGTTTGCCGGTGATCACATACACCGACTCCATGATCGCCAGAATAAACGCAAGGCCCAGAGTCAGCGGCACGAACAAGAAGTGGTACATGGCCGTCATGGCAAACTGCAGACGGGATAGGTCGACGACGGTTTCCGAGATCATCTCGGGGTCTCCTCAAGGGCAGGCAAAGGCGGGGCAGGCGGTGTGGCAAGCAGATGGGCGGTGACCTGAGCGGTGCCTTCGAGCGGCACTGTCGGGGCGTTGAACCAGATGGCTTTGATGGCCAGCAGCAGCGTCAGCTTGATCAGCAAAATCACCGCCAGTTCGCGCACCAGCGGAATGCGCCAAGGGGAAGCGGGGCGGTGTTGCTTAACAACAGCCATGGTCGTTCAGTTCCTATGGGTTTACGCCTTGATATAAGGCAATAAAAAAAGCCGTTTGGGCAGTGACCCGATGTCGCACGGGTACTGCTCAAACGGCCGGGATGGCGCGCGGTGGATTTTTCGGGTGTTTTATCCGTCGAAACCCAGGCGAGTACGCCAGCGGTTTTCCAAGGTTCGGGTGTCTTGTTGGGAGGGGTGAAAGCCGGGTTTGTAAAATTCGAAATACGGTCGGATTAGCCCGGTAAGGTAGCCATTGCGCAGGCCAAACAGGGTCTTGAGGCCGTATTTCCAGCTGCGCCAGTTGAACAGTTGACGGTCTTTAAACAGCAGGTCCAACTGGAACCAGGCGATGGTGCCAATAAAGGCAATCGAGATCAGCAACATGGTGCTGGTGCGCATCAAGTAGCCGCCGCCGACCGCCTGGTAGGCGTCATAGGCCACCGACTTGTGTTCGTTTTCTTCGATGGCGTGCCAGAGCCAGAGCTTGTACATGCGTGGGTCGGTCATCTGCATATTGATGTCTTCGCGCAGCAACAGTTGCTCGGCCATGGTCGCGGTGAAGTGCTCAAAACAGCAGGTAGCTGCCAGCCGCCACTTCTTGCTGCTGACCTTGGTGAGCAGCTCCAGCGCCACCTTGACGCGCATATCGAGTACATCTAGGTCGATACCGTGGGCCTGGGCGTAATCGTTGTAGGTCTGGTGCTCTTTGGAGTGCATGGCTTCTTGGCCGATAAAAGCACTGATGTCTTTTTGCAACTGTGGATCTTCGATCTGTTTACGCACGGCGCGCACGCTGTCGACAAAGAACTTCTCGCCATGGGGGAACAGTGACGAAAGGTTGTTCATAAAATGGGTCATAAAGGGGTCGCCACTCCACCAGTACTTGGCCGTATCGGTGAAACTAAAATCCATTCGGCGCACCGGAAATGCTGCTTTTAACAACGGTGCGGTAGTAGCCGTGCTCGACATGGCGAAATCCTTATAGGTGGGGCAACTGTGCTGCGCCTCGATTATTTTGGCTGCCAAGGTGCTTTAGCAACTACTGCAGGAGCCATCACTATTGGATTTTATTCCGCGTATTACGAGGTCATATACGGCCATTTTGGCGCGTGGACGGCCAACTTTAGGTGGGCAAGTTGAGGGCTAAGAAAAAGGTGGGGCTCGGCTGCTTGCTCGGTAAAGTGGGCCTAGCAGCCAGCAACCACGGGCCTGCGTTGCGCAGGCCCGTTAGTAGGATCAGATTTCGGCGTTGCCACCGGCCAGTGCGCAGAGTTCGATTGGGTTGGTGATATCCACTTCTTTGCCTTCAGCGGCCAATAAGCCATTTTGCTGGAAACGGGTGAATACCCGTGACACGGTTTCTACCGCCAAACCTAGGTAGTTGCCAATTTCGTTACGCGACATGGCCAGGCGAAACTGATGGGCAGAAAACCCCCGAGCGCGAAAACGGGCCGACAAATTAACTAAAAAGGTGGCAATGCGCTCGTCGGCAGTTTTCTTTGACAGCAGCAGCATCATTTGCTGATCGTCACGAATCTCGCGGCTCATGATGCGCATCAGTTGGCGGCGCAGTTGCGGCAGTTGCAATGCCAGTTCGTCTAAGCGCTCGAAGGGGATTTCACACACCGAGGTGGTTTCTAGGGCTTGCGCCGAAACTGGATAGCTTTCGCTGTCCATCCCGGACATGCCGACCAGTTCGCTGGGCAGGTGAAAACCGGTGATTTGCTCCTCGCCAGCATCGGTCACACTAAAGGTTTTCAGTGCGCCGGAACGTACCGCGTACACCGAGTTGAAGGTGTCGCCTTGGCGGAACAAAAAATCACCTTTCTTGAGTGGGCGACCACGCTTGACGATCTCGTCCAGTGAGTCCATGTCTTCTGAATTCATCGCCAAGGGCAGGCACAACGAGGCAAGGCTGCAGTCTTTGCAATGAGCCTGGGGTAGAGCGCGAGCCTTGATGATCTCTGACATGGTTACATTCCTTAAGGGCAATACCGTTAAGGGTAACGCAGGTGCTCAAGCGCGGCTAGCTGAGCGTGAGTTGAGCGGCTGCTCAGGTTTGCCTGTGGTGGCTAGCGAGAGCAGTTGGCGCAGTGTTGCAGTCGCTCTGCGGGTTAGCTAACCCGCGACAGTCTCGGGCTGTTGGCTGCGCTTAAGTAGCTATCAAACAACATGCAAACGGCACGCGCCAGTAAGCGTCCGGCGGGACGGATGGTGATGCTGTGCGGGTTAAGTTCAATCAGGCCATCTTTAGCCATTTGCTGCAGTTGCGGCCATATGGCGGCGAAGTAGCCGGCAAAATCGATATTGAATGTGCCTTCGATATGGGTGAAATCTAGGCGGAACTCACAAATCAATTGCTGAATAACGGCTCGCCGAATACGGTCATCGCCATTGCACTGCAGGCCTTTCCAAGTGGCCAGTTGGTTGTTGTCTAAACTTTGCTGATAAAGGGCGATATCAGTGTTGTTTTGGCAGTACAGATCACCTATCTGACTGATTGAGGACGCGCCCAAGCCGATCAAGTCGCAATGCCCGTGGGTGGTGTAGCCCTGAAAGTTGCGCTGCAAGGTGCCGTCTTCTTGGGCGCTGGCCAGTTCATCGTCGGGCAGGGCAAAGTGGTCCATGCCGATATAGCGGTAACCGGCGTTGCTCAGTTGTTGAATGCTGTTGTGCAGAATGGCCAGTTTGTCGGCAGGGCTGGGCAGATCGTCCGGGTTGATTCGGCGCTGATGAGCAAAGCGCTCCGGCAGGTGCGCGTAATTAAATACCGAGAGTCGGTCGGGCTGCAGGGCGATGATGGTCTCTAGGGTTCGGGCGAAACTTTCCGGTGTCTGTTTGGGCAGGCCGTAGATTAAATCGATGTTGATTGAACGAAATTGCAGGGTGCGTGCCGCGTCAACAATAGCGCGGGTTTGATCGAGGCTTTGTAGGCGATTGACGGCGCGCTGGACGTCCGGGTCGAGGTCTTGAACGCCTAAACTTACCCGGTTAAAACCCAGCTCGCGGAGCAGCCCCATGGTTGCCCAGTCGGCTTCGCGGGGGTCGATTTCGATGCTGTAGTCACCGGAGTCATCGTCCAACAAATTAAACGTACTGCGCAGCTTTGCCATCAGCCGACGCAGTTCGGTGTGACTCAAAAAAGTCGGAGTGCCGCCACCTAAATGCAGTTGTTCAACGCTTTGCTTACGGTCGAGATGGCAGCTGACCAACTCGATTTCTTTTTCTAAACGTTCGAGGTAAGGCAGCGCCCGGCCACGGTCTTTAGTAATGATTTTGTTGCAGGCGCAGTAGTAGCAAATATTGGCGCAAAAAGGCACGTGCACATACACCGAGAGTGGCCGCTGGGCTTTGCGGCTTTCGCGCAATGCGTGCAGCAACTCAAATGAGCCAACCCCGTCATGCAGTTGTACGGCGGTTGGATAGGAGGTGTAGCGTGGGCCGGCTTGATCGTAACGACGGATCAGGTCGGTGTCCCAGAGAGTGGTGTCGAGCATGCGCACGGTCCGTTTTTGTTTGGCGTGAAATCAGCCAACATGGACGGAGTGTAAGCAGCTTGGCCGATGGACAGTTTGACCTGTATCAACCGAACTAGTGATGCATGCTCGGGCTGGCGTGGCCCATCAGCCAGGCTTGGTGTGGGCCGGGCAGAGTCCATAGACCAAAGACAATGACCAGCAGGCCGCCGGCCATGCGCACCGAGCGTTGCCGCAGCAGTTGGTTCAGACGCTGGGCAGCCAAACCGCTGGCGATCAAGATCGGCAAAGTACCAAGGCCAAAGGCGAACATCAGTAATGCGCTGTCGATTGCACTGCCTTGGCTGGCCGCCCATAACAGCGTGCTATACACCAAACCGCATGGCAGCCAGCCCCACAGCGCCCCGAGCAATAGGGCGCGCGGCAAACTGGTGACCGGCAGTAAACGGCTGGCCAGCGGTTGAATATGCCGCCACAGGCCGCGCCCGAGAGCTTCGATGCGTGTTAACCCGCTCCACCAGCCAGCCAGATACAGGCCCATGCAAATCAGCAGCAGGCCGGCGACTATGCGCAGCAGCATGGCGGCCGGGCTATTGGCCAGCGCCCAGCCACCCAGCCCGAGCAGTAAACCGGCGCAGGTATAACTGAAAATGCGTCCAAGATTGTAGGCCAGCAGCAACTGCAAACGACGACCCCGTTGCTCTACAGGAATGGCCATGGTTAAAGCGCCCATAAGCCCACCGCACATGCCTAAGCAGTGACCGCCACCGAGTAAACCGAGCACCACGGCGGAGAACAATAGCGGCAGCAGTTCAAGCATATAACGCGTCCTCTAGAGGCCCACCGCACATGCCTAAACAATGGCCGTCAACGAGTAAACCGAGGACTACGGCGGAGGGTAATAGCGACAGCAGCTCAAGCATGGGGCGGGTCCTGCGGTTTGCTGGGCTGTTGGGCTTCTTGTACGCCGGCGCGGTGACCGGGGTCGTCATCATCAAACAAAATGCTGTGGGCGGGGCCTTCCATGTCGTCGTACTGACCGCTGTCTACGGCCCAAAACAACAGGCGAATGGCGAGGGCGACAATCACTATGGCGATCGGGATCATGACATACAGGGCGTCCATCACAACTCCGAAAGGGGGGTAAGCGCTGGGCTTGCGCGGGTCAGGCGTAAGGCGTTGAGGACTACCAGTAATGAACTGAGTGACATCCCCAGTGCAGCCCAGAGCGGCGTTACCCAACCGAAGGCGGCAAATGGCAGAATTAAGCCATTGTACAAGCAAGCCCAGAGCAGATTCTCGCGGATAATCCGGCGCGTGCGTTTGGCCAGGGCGAAGGCGTCAATCAGGCTGGTCAAACGGTTGGATAACAGCACCGCGTCGGCACTGGTTTTGGCCAGGTCGGTGGCCGAACCCATGGCGATGCTGATGTCAGCAGCGGCCAGCACCGGCACATCGTTAACACCATCGCCGAGCATCAGTACTCGCCGGCCTTGCGCGTGTAATTGCTGCAGTACCGCGAGTTTGTCGGCAGGAGTTAAGCCGCCGCGAGCGTCGCTAATGCCCAGTTCAGCGGCCACTTGGGCAACCATCGGCGAGCTGTCGCCAGACAATAAAAGGGTCTGCCAGCCTCGGGCGCGGCAGGCGTCGAGCAAGGCGGGCGCATCGCTGCGTAAACGGTCATCGAGCACCAGCCACGCCAATGGCTCTTGCTCGTCGCCCAGCAAGAGCCATTGGCCTTGTTCACCGACAATTGCTGGTGCGGCATAGTCACTTAATGCGGCAACAAAAGCTGGCTGGCCGATACGCAGGCGCCGGCCATTAACCCAGCCTTCTAAACCTCGTCCTGGCTCGCTGATAACCTGCTCGGCGCTCAGGCTTGATTGGCCAAAAGCCCGGGCTATCGGATGCTCCGAGCGGTTTTCTAAGGCCGCCGCCAATTCTAAGCACTGCACGCTGTCGAGTGCGCCCAAGGTTTGCACGTGGCCTAAGGTCAGGCGGCCTTCGGTCAGCGTGCCGGTTTTGTCGAAAATTACCGTGTCGATTTGATTTAAACCGTCGAGCACGTGCCCGCGGGTCAGCAGCAAACCCAGCTTGTGCAGGCTGCCGGTCGCCGCGGTGAGGGCAGTTGGGGTGGCCAGTGATAGGGCGCAGGGGCAGGTGGCCACCAACAAGGCCAGCACAATCCAAAAAGCTCGCTGCGGATCAAGTTGCCACCAGAGCAAACCGACTACGGCAGCGGTGCTCAGCACTATCAGTAAAAACCATTGTGCGACCCTATCGGCCAGTTGCGCCAACCGGGGTTTTTCGGCTTGTGCGCGCTCCAGTAAGCGGACAATGGCCGACAGCCGAGTGGCGTTGCCCAAAGCTTGGACTTGCACGGTTAGCGGGCCTTCGACATTTAAGGTGCCGGCGCTGACGTGCTCGCCGATGCCGCGCGGTAGCGGTAGGTATTCGCCGGTCAGCAGTGACTCATCGATACTCGACTGGCCGCTGATAATCAGCCCGTCGGCCGCTAACATGCAGCCGGGTGGCACCAAAATATGCTCCCCAAGTTGCAGTTCGCTGATTAGTATCCGCGTGCTTTGCCCCTGCGCATCGAGCCGCAAACAGGACGCCGGCAACAAATTAACCAGTTGGGCGGTGGCCTCTGCCGTGCGCTCGCGGGCGCGGCGCTCCAAGTAACGGCCCGTCAGCAGGAACAAGGCAAACATGCCCACCGCATCAAAATACAACTCGCCATGTTGGAATACGGTGGACCAGATGCCGGCCACGTAGGCACCGCCAATTGCCAGTGAGACTGAAACGTCCATGGTTAGGTGGCGGGTGCGTAGATCGCGCAGTGCGCCTTTGAAGAAGTCACCGCAGCAGTAAAAAACAATCGGCGTGGTTAAAAACAAACTGACCCAGCGCAGGATGATATCCAGTTCGCGGCTCAGATCGAGATTGAACTCTGGCCAGGTGGCCATGCTGGCCATCATCACTTGCATCCACAACATGCCGGCTACGCCCAGTTGGCGCAGAGCACGGCGGTTCTCACTGGCCAGTTGGGCGCTGGCACGATCGGGCTGATACGGGTGAGCGGCATAACCGATGTTGCGCAGGGTTTTTAGTAGCTGGCTGAGCGGCAGCTGTTCGGCGTTCCAACTCAGGTATAGGCGATGGTTGGACAGGTTTAGATTGGCGGCACTGACGGCACTGAGACTGCGCAGGTGCTTCTCGATCAGCCAGCCACAGGCGGCGCAACTGATGCCCTCAATCAGCAAGCAGGTACTGCTCTGTTCGCCTTGATGCTGGACAAAGTCCTGCTGCACGTCACTGCGATCGTACAAGGCCAGTTCATCGGCCAGCGCCTGCGGGAAGGCGTCTGGGTTGGCGGAGGGTTCGCTGCGGTGCTGGTAGTAACTCTCTAAACCGCCGCTAACGATGGCCTCGGCTACCGCAGTGCAACCCGGGCAGCACATCGCGCGCATCTCGCCAAGTACGCGCGCTTGAAAGCGCTCACCGGTGAGAACCGGCAAGCCGCAGTGGTAGCAGGGGGTCGGATAGGACATCTACAGAGCGATCATTGACCCAGTTGCACAGATGAGCCTGTCACTAGGGTTTCTTCTTCAAACAGGCGCCAATCTTTACCGCCTTCTTGGCCGATCAGTTCGACAAAACGGCGGCCTTGCACGCTGTCTTGCATATTGCCGCGATACAGATTGCCTTCGGCAGGCTGCATTACGATGCGTCGATCTTTTTCTGGCTGGGTCGGCGAGATCAGGCTCAAGCTCAATTGCGCTGGACGACTGTTGCCGGTCAGCGTTAGTTCGGCGATTCCCGACTCGTCATCAAAGCTGACGTTGGCAGTCAGTTGTAATTGTTTCGCGAGTTTTTCGCGGTCGAGTGCGGTGTTGATACCTTTGCCGGCATCGTAGTAGTTGTCGACCACCAAGCTGTCACCCTTGAGGATCGACACGGTTAGCAATGACAGGCCCAAGACCACTGACAAGGCTAATAAAGAAATCATAAACCAAGGCCAAAACTGCTTGTACCAAGGTGTAACAGGGATTTGCGCGTGCATATAGATCTCTAATTAAAAGTGCGTAGATTTAACGAACGCTGGGGCCGATAAAACGGCTATCTGCGTCGTTTCTGATTGTTGGAGCATCTATAGCCTGTACGCTAAAGCTGATGGCGTTGGCGCTGGAGGGGAGCTTCTCCGGTTCGATAGACAGCTCTACCGGAATCGACAGCACCTCGCCGGCCACGGCCAGTACTTCGCGTTTGCCGCTATAAATCAAGCCATCAATGCCGCTGGCTTCGATGCGGTAGCTATGGTCGGCTTGGTCCTTATTCATGATTTTTATGGTGTAGACGTTTTCAATCAAGCCTTCTTGGTTCTCGCGAAACAGCAGGCGGTCTTTAATCACATCCAGTTGTACCAACGGGCGGATGCTCACGGCGTAGGCAAACATGCCCATCATCACCACCAGCGCGACGGCATAGCCAATCAATCGCGGGCGCAACAAGTGGGTTTTTTGCCCCGACAAGTTGTGCTCAGTCGTGTAACTAATCAGCCCTTTGGGGTAGTTCATTTTTTCCATGATGCTGTCGCAGGCATCGATACACGCGGCGCAACCGATACACTCAAATTGCAAGCCGTCGCGTATGTCGATCCCGGTTGGACACACCTGAACGCACATAGTGCAATCGATGCATTCACCTAAACCCTCTGCCTTAAAATCGGCAGTTTTCTTGCGTGGGCCGCGATGTTCGCCGCGACGCGGGTCGTAGGAGACGATTAAGGTATCTTTATCGAACATCACGCTTTGAAAGCGCGCGTACGGGCACATATAAATACACACTTGCTCACGCAGCCAGCCAGCGTTGCCATAGGTGCCAAGGGTGAACAGGCCTATCCAGAAATACGCCCAACCATCTGCGCTGCCGTTTAACAACTCAGGAATAAGATCCTTGATTGGTGCGAAGTAGCCGACAAAGGTCAGTCCGGTGGCAAGGCCGATTAGTAACCACAAGGTGTGTTTGGCGGTTTTGCGCAATAATTTGTCTCGACTCATAGGTGCTTTGTCGAGCTTGATGCGTTGGTTGCGGTCGCCTTCGGTGACCTTCTCACACCACATGTAAATCCATGTCCAAACGCTTTGTGGGCAGGTATAGCCACACCACACGCGGCCGGCATACACGGTAATAAAAAATAGGCCAAAGGCACAGATGATCAGTAGCCAAGACAGCAGCATGAAATCTTGCGGCCAGAACGTGGCGCCAAAAATATAAAATTTGCGACCAGGTAAATCCCACCAAATGGCTTGGCGGTCGCCCCAGTCGAGCCAAACGGTGCCAAAGTACAGAAGAAATAACCACGCCCCGCCGGCCATGCGGATGTTACGGAACAGTCCGGTAAAGGCGCGTGTGTAATTGGTCGCACGACTGGCATACAGGTCAATCGAAGTTGAGCCTTTCGCCGGCGTTGGGGTGACATCTTTGAGTGGGATTTGTTGGTTCATTGCGGCATACCACGGTAGTGGATAAATGCCCCAGCTCGATGCGGTTGGGGTCGTGAGCACTGGCTCAGAAATGATCATACGCCTGCGGCAAATAGGCCGCGATGCGACCTATGGTCACTTCTGGTGCATTGCTAACCATTAAAGCAAAACGGCGCCAGGTTTTGCCTGACGCCGCTCAATACTTCAGTCCGCGAATAGCTTACTTCGTGGCTTTTTCTGCATGTGAAAGGCTGTACACGTATGCCGCGAGCAAATGCACCTTGTCGTCACCGAGGAAGGTTTTTTGCGCGGGCATAACGCCTTGACGACCATAACGAATGGTTTGTTGCAGTTGAGCAAAGCTGGTGCCGTAGATAAACGCGGCTGGGTTGCTCAGGTTAGGTGCGCCCATAGCAGGTGTGCCGTGACCTTGTGGGCCGTGGCACGCAACACAGTTGCCAGCAAACAGCTTTTTACCGGCTTCGATGTCCGCTTTGTTGCCCTCTGGCAATTTACGGCCAGCTATTTCAGTCAGCACATAAGCCGAGACGTTGCTTACGCCAGCATCACCCAGCACTTCAAGCCAAGCCGGCATGACCGCGTGGCGACCCGCTAGAAGGGTGGTTTTGATGGTTTCGGGCTCGCCGCCCCAGCGCCATTCAGCGTCGGTTAGGTTGGGGAAACCATAGGCGCCCTTGGCATCGGAACCGTGACAAACCGAGCAGTTGCTGGCAAACAGGCGACCGCCCATTTTCAACGCTTGCGGGTCTTTGGCTACTTCGCTGATAGGCATGGCAGCATATTTGGCGTACAGCGGACCGTACTCCTTATCGCCTTTGTCCATCTCGCGCTCGTACTGCTTAACCGCAGTCCAGCCGCCTTCATAGCCCGGGAAAATACCCGTCCACTTACCCATGCCCGGATACAGCACGAGATAACCAACAGCAAAAATGATGGTTAGGATAAACAGCATAAACCACCACTTCGGCAGTGGATTATCCAGCTCTTGAATGCCATCAAATGAGTGCTCGAGGGTTTCCTCGGTGGCCTCAGGGCGTTGCCCTTTACGGGTTGAAAGCACTAACCAGATCAACCCAATAATGGTACCGCTGGTCAGCAGTGTTATGTACCAACTCCAAAAAGTGGTCATTCGCTCTTACTCCTGGAAGCTTGTTCTTCGCGTTTTTCAGCTTCGGTTTGGTCGGCAAAGGGCAAGTTAGCCGCTTCATCGAAGCTGGCTTTGCGTCTGCTGCTATAGGCCCAGAGGCAGACGCACGTGAATGCGACTACCACCAGTACGGTTCCAATACCCCGGAGGGTGCCGATATCCATATGCCTTACCGCTTGTTCTTAATGATGGTGCCAAGAGACTGCAGGTAAGCCACTAGCGCTTCCATTTCAGTTTTGCCTTTAACGGCGTCTTTAGCTCCAGCGATGTCGGCGTCGGTGTATGGCACGCCTAAGGTACGCATAGCCTGCAACTTGGTGGCGGTGTTTTCGCCATCTAGCTTGTGCTCAACCAGCCATGGATATGCCGGCATGATCGACTCAGGCACCACGTTGCGTGGGTTGTACAGGTGGGCACGATGCCAGTCGTCTGAGTAGCGACCGCCAACCCGAGCCAGGTCTGGCCCGGTACGCTTGGAGCCCCAAAGGAATGGGTGATCCCAAACGCTTTCACCAGCGACCGAGTAGTGACCGTAGCGCTCGGTTTCTGCGCGAAACGGGCGAATCATCTGCGAGTGGCAACCGACGCAGCCTTCACGGATGAAAATGTCGCGGCCTTCATGCTGAAGGGCGGTGCGTGGCACCATGCCTTCAACTGGGGTGTTGGTGACGTCTTGGAAGAACAGCGGGACGATTTGTACCAAGCCGCCGATGCTGACGGCCAACACCATTAATACGGCCATCAGGCCGATGTTTTTCTCAATGATCTCGTGCTTGCTACTCATCAGTGGCTCGCCTCTACAGTGAACTGGGCTGCGGCTTCACATTCAGCCGGTTTAGCCGCACGCACGGTGCGCCAGGTGTTGTAAGCCATAAACAGCATGCCGGAGAAGAAGATCGCGCCGCCTAGTGCACGGACGATGTAGCCAGCATGGCTCGCCTCTACGGACTCAACAAAGGAGTAAGTGAGAGTGCCGTCTTCGTTGACTGCGCGCCACATCAGGCCCTGGGTAATACCGTTCACCCAAAGTGCCGCGATGTACAGCACGGTGCCGATGGTGGCTAACCAGAAATGCAGGTTGATCAGCGCAACGCTGTGCATTTGCTCGCGGCCATAAACCTTCGGGATCAGGTGATAGAGCGCGCCGATCGAAATCATGGCTACCCAGCCCAAAGCCCCAGCGTGTACGTGACCAATGGTCCAGTCGGTGTAGTGCGACAGGGCGTTAACGGTTTTGATCGCCATCATCGGACCTTCAAAGGTCGACATGCCGTAGAACGCCAAAGACACGACCAAGAAGCGCAGGATCGGGTCGCTGCGCAGCTTATGCCAGGCGCCCGAGAGGGTCATCATGCCGTTGATCATGCCGCCCCAGCTCGGCGCCAGCAGAATCAATGACATGGCCATGCCCAAGCTTTGCGCCCAGTCCGGCAGTGCTGTGTAGTGCAGGTGGTGCGGGCCGGCCCAGATGTACACGGTGATCAGGGCCCAGAAGTGCACGATCGACAGGCGATATGAGTAAATCGGACGCTCTGCTTGCTTAGGTACGAAGTAGTACATCATCCCCAAGAAACCGGCAGTCAGGAAGAAACCCACTGCGTTATGGCCGTACCACCACTGGATCATGGCATCGGTCGCACCGGCATATACCGAGTAAGACTTAAACATGCTAACCGGGATCGCCATGTTGTTGACGATGTGCAGCAGTGCCACGGTGAGTATGAAACCGCCGAAGAACCAGTTGCCCACATAAATGTGCGACATTTTGCGCTTAACGACAGTGCCAAAAAACAATATGGCATAGCTGACCCAAACTACGGCGATCAGAATGTCGATCGGCCATTCCAGTTCGGCATACTCTTTCGATGAGGTAAGGCCCATCGGCAGGGTAATGGCAGCCAGCACAATGACCGCTTGCCAGCCCCAAAATACAAACGAGGCGAGGGTGTCGGAAATTAAGCGGGTTTGCGAGGTGCGTTGCACCACGTACAAAGATGTTGCCATCAAGGCGCAACCACCAAAGGCGAAAATCACCGCGTTGGTGTGCAGGGGGCGGAGGCGGCCGAAGCTTGCCCAAGGTAAGTCGAAGTTAAGTTCTGGCCACACAAGCTGTGAGGCGATCAGAACACCCATACCCATACCCACGATTCCCCAAATCACCGTCATAATGGCGAATTGGCGAACCACCTTATAATTATAAGCAGTCGGACTTATTGCTGAGCTCATGCGTTTTGTTCCACGGTTAATGGATTTTTCTGAGGACTAAAAATCGGCCGCAAGTATGGGCAAAGCGGTAGGTCATTGCAATGAGCAAGACCAGTAAAATCGGGCTTTACAGCCTTGCAGTATGAACTTTATAGGCTCGATTGATGTCCCTCGGTGGCGCATTCAACTCCCGAGTAACCCCGTAAAGGGCAGGGAATTGCCGCACAGTGCTGAGCATTGGCGACCTTGGTGAGCGTAGTCGATTTATGTGCAGGCAGGCGAGATGGTGCGACACTCTGTCGCATTATGGCGGGGATGAATATCCAGCTGACACTTCCTTGTGCCGTTGCTGTGGGGTTTAAACCATTACTAGTGCGCTGAAGTTGTCTTTCCGTCAGCTATTGATAGGCTCAATACATAGGCCGCCAGTAGATGCACCTTGTCGTCACCGAGAAAGGTTTTTTGCGCTGGCATAACGCCTTGACGGCCATAGCGAATGGTTTGTTGCAGTTGCGCAAAGCTGGTGCCGTAAATAAACGCGGCTGGGTTGCTCAGGTTAGGTGCGCCCATCGCGGCAACACCGTGACCTTCTGGGCCGTGACAGGCAACACAATTAGTGGCGAACAACTTTTTACCAGCTTCGGTGTCAGCTTTGTTGCTTTCTGGCAGTTTACGGCCAGCAATTTCAGTCAGTACATAGGCTGAGACGTTGCTCACGCCGGCATCGCCCAACACTTCACCCCAAGCTGGCATTACTGCGTGGCGACCGCCGAGCAGCGTGGTTTTAATTGCTTCGGCATCGCCGCCCCAGCGCCATTCACCGTCGGTTAGGTTGGGAAAGCCATAGGCGCCCTTGGCATCGGAACCGTGGCAGACTGAGCAGTTGCTGGCAAACAGGCGGCCGCCCATTTTCAGCGCTTGCGGGTCTTTGGCTACTTCGCTAATGGGCATGGCAGCATATTTGGCATAGAGCGGGCCGTACTCCTTGTCACCTTTGTCCATCTCGCGCTCGTACTGCTTAACCTGAGTCCAGCCACCTTCATAGCCCGGGAAGATGCCGGTCCATTTACCCATGCCTGGGTACAGTATTAGGTAGCCGATTGCGAAAATAATCGTGCCGATAAACAGCATAAACCACCACTTAGGCAGTGGGTTGTCGTACTCCTCGATACCGTCGAAGGAGTGCCCCAAAGTTTGCTGGGTTTCGCTTTTGTGGGTTTCGCTCTTGCGCGTTGAAAACACCAGCCAGAGCAGCCCAATAATGGTGCCGCTGGTCAGTAGCGTTATGTACCAGCTCCAAAAACTACTCATGTGTTGTTACTCCTGCAAACGTGTGCTTGGCGTTTTTCAGCGTCAGTTTGGTCGGCAAAGGGCAAGTTAGCCGCTTCATCGAAGCTGGCCTTGCGTCTGCTGCTGTAGGCCCAGAGGCAGACGCACGTGAATGCGACTACCACCAGTACGGTTCCAATCCCCCGTAGGGTGCCTATGTCGATAAAAGAAGAGGGCATATGCCTTACCGCTTGTTCTTAATGATGGTGCCAAGCGACTGCAGGTAAGCCACTAGCGCTTCCATTTCAGTTTTGCCTTTGACGGCGTCTTTAGCTCCAGCGATGTCGGCGTCGGTGTATGGCACGCCTAAGGTGCGCATAGCCTGTAGCTTGGTGGTGGTGTTTTCGCCATCTAGCTTGTGTTCAACCAGCCATGGATACGCCGGCATGATCGACTCAGGCACCACGTTGCGCGGGTTGTACAGGTGGGCACGATGCCAATCATCCGAGTAGCGACCGCCAACCCGAGCCAAGTCCGGCCCGGTACGCTTGGAGCCCCACAGGAAGGGGTGATCCCAGACGCTTTCACCGGCGACCGAGTAATGCCCATAACGCTCGGTTTCCGCGCGGAATGGGCGAATCATCTGCGAGTGGCAACCGACGCAACCTTCACGGATGAAAATGTCGCGCCCTTCATGTTCCAGAGCGGTGCGTGGCACCATGCCTTCAACTGGGGTGTTGGTGACGTCTTGGAAGAACAGCGGGACGATCTGTACCAAGCCGCCGATGCTGACGGCCAACACCATTAACACGGCCATCAGGCCGACGTTTTTCTCAATGATTTCGTGCTTGCTGCTCATCAGTGGCTCGCCTCTACAGTGAACTGGGCTGCGGCTGCACATTCGGCTGGCTTAGCTGCACGTACGGTGCGCCAAGTGTTGTAAGCCATAAACAGCATGCCGGCGAAGAAGAATGCACCGCCGATTACCCGCACCACATAGCCTGCATGGCTGGCTTCTACCGACTCAACAAAAGAGTAAGTGAGGGTGCCGTCTTCGTTGACTGCGCGCCACATCAGGCCTTGGGTAATGCCGTTCACCCAGAGTGCTGCGATGTACAGCACGGTGCCGATGGTGGCTAACCAGAAATGCAGGTTGATCAGCGCAACGCTGTGCATTTGCTCGCGGCCATAAACCTTCGGGATCAGGTGATAGAGCGCGCCGATCGAAATCATGGCTACCCAGCCCAAAGCCCCAGCGTGTACGTGACCAATGGTCCAGTCGGTGTAGTGCGACAAGGCGTTAACGGTTTTGATCGCCATCATCGGACCTTCAAAGGTCGACATGCCGTAGAACGCCAAAGACACCACCATAAAACGCAAAATTGGATCGCTGCGCAGCTTATGCCAAGCGCCCGAGAGGGTCATCATCCCGTTGATCATGCCGCCCCAGCTGGGTGCCAGCAAAATCAGCGACATAGCCATGCCCAAGCTTTGCGCCCAATCCGGCAGTGCGGTGTAGTGCAGGTGGTGCGGGCCGGCCCAGATGTACACGGTAATCAGGGCCCAGAAGTGCACGATCGACAGGCGATACGAGTAGATCGGCCGCTCAGCTTGCTTGGGCACGAAGTAGTACATCATTCCCAAGAAACCGGCAGTCAGGAAAAAACCGACCGCGTTATGACCGTACCACCATTGGATCATCGCATCGGTCGCACCGGCATATACCGAGTAAGACTTGAACAGGCTGACCGGCAACTCGAGATTGTTGACGATATGCAGCAGTGCCACGGTGAGGATGAAACCACCGAAGAACCAGTTGCCCACATAAATGTGCGACATCTTGCGCTTGATAACCGTGCCAAAAAACAAGATGGCGTAGCAGACCCAGACCACGGCGATCAGGATGTCGATCGGCCATTCCAACTCGGCATACTCTTTGGAAGAGGTAAGGCCTAGCGGTAGGGTGATAGCGGCCAGCACAATCACCGCTTGCCAGCCCCAAAATACAAAGGAGGCGAGCGCATCGCTCAGCAGTCGTGCTTGTGAGGTGCGCTGTACCACATACAGTGAGGTGGCCATTAGGGCGCAACCACCGAAGGCGAAAATCACCGCATTAGTGTGCAGGGGGCGTAGGCGGCCGAAGCTGGTCCAGGGTAGGTCAAGGTTTAGATCGGGCCACACCAATTGGGCGGCGATCAGAACACCCATTCCCATCCCTACGATTCCCCAAATCACCGTCATAATGGCAAATTGGCGAACCACCTTGTAGTTATAGGCAGTACTGATAGTTGGGTTCATAGCGGGTTGCATCCACGGTTATGGGCAGATTCTTATAAAAGCAGGTGAAGCATGCTGAAACGTTCTATTGGCGATATTGATCTCGATCAATGCCGGCCTAGTCAGGTTTGGCCGGCGCAGTGGCTGTGCAACATGCCGAGCGGGCCGGTGAGCAGCCATTTAATTTTGGCCCATGGCGCCGGTGCACCGATGGACAGCCCGTTTATGCAGATCATGGCCGAGCTATTAGCCGCACGGGGCGTGGCTTTGCTGCGTTTTGAGTTTGCTTACATGGCGCAGCGGCGCAGTGGCGGCGGTAAGCGTCCACCTAATCCGCAGGCGCAGTTACTCGATGCGTGGCGCGCGGTGTATCAACAGGTGCGACAGCAAGTCACGGGGCCGGTGGCCATTGGCGGCAAGTCGATGGGCGGGCGGATGGCCAGTTTGTTGGCCGATGAGTTAGGTGCCGATGGGCTAATTTGTTTGGGCTATCCGTTTTATGCCGCTGGCAAACCGGAAAAACCCCGCGTGGCGCATCTGGCCGAGCTAACAACCCGCACCTTAATAGTGCAAGGCGAGCGCGATGCGCTGGGTAATAGACCCACGGTTGAAGGTTATTCGTTGTCGGCGGCGATCGAATTGCTGTGGCTAACGGCGGCCGATCATGACCTCAAACCGTTAAAAAGCTCAGGCTTCACCCATGCGCAGCATCTCGCGCGGGCGGCTGATGCGATTGCCGCCTTGCTCCTGCCAAGAGCTAAACCTTAGTGGTTAAACCGCTCAATCAAGGCATATTGATGATTCGCCGTTGCCGTTAAATCGGTACTTAGTTGCGCGCTTTGCTGGGCAGCGTCTGCGGTTTGGTCGGAGAGCAGGGCGATGGTGTTGATATTACGACTGATCTCCTCGGCGACAGCACTTTGCTCTTCGGCCGCTGCGGCGATTTGGTTGGTCATGTCGGTGATATGTCCAACCGCCGTGCTGATGCCGGTTAGCGCCGCATCGGCAAGTAACGCTTGTTCGACGCCTTGGTCGGCTTGTGCGCGACCCTGTTGCATGGCGTAAACCGCTTCTTCTGCAGTTTTTTGCAGTTTGGCGATCAGCTGATGAATTTGTCCGGTGGATTCGCCAGTGCGTTGCGCCAAGGAGCGCACCTCATCGGCCACCACCGCAAAACCACGACCCATCTCGCCGGCACGAGCGGCTTCAATGGCCGCATTCAGTGCCAGCAAGTTGGTTTGGTCGGCAATGCCTTTGATTACGTCTACCACCCCGCCAATTTCGCTGCTGTCTTGCGCCAAGCGGGTAACGGTTTCGCCGGTGCTGGCGACCGCAGCGGATAGCCGCTCTATGGCCGCGCGGGTATCGGCGGCCACTTGTCGACCTTGATTGGTCAATTGATTGGCTTGGCGGGTGGCCTCGGCGGTTAGGGTCACGTTGCTGGCGACCTCTTGCGTGGCGGCGGCCATTTCACTGATGGCCGCCGCTACCTGCTCGGTTTCACTGCGTTGGCGATCAAGCCCGGATGAGCTTTGTTGCGCCAGTGCATGGCCGTGCTGCGCCTGCTGAGTGAGGTGGGCGGCGGTATCTTGCATGCGTGTCAGGCAGGTTTTAAGCCGCGCTTCTTGGCTGAGCATGGCCATTTCCAGGCGTGCTTCGGCACCGTGACTGTCGGTATACATCTGCGCGATTAACGGGTCTGAGGTGGTGTGTTCGGCGAGCTTAAGCAAACGTTGTAATCCTCGTTGCTGCCAGCTTAAACCGGCTAAGCCTAGCGGCACCGCTAGCCCTGCGGCGAGCAAGAAGCCCCAGTGGGAGCTCTGCCAGCTGCCGATTAAAAAACCCAGTTGACTGATCAAAATAAACGGCAGCCAAGCTTGCAGCTGTGGCAACCATTGATCTTGACTCGGGATGGCCGGCTTGCCGGCATTAATGCGTTGATACAGCGCTTCTGCCCGACGGATTTGTTCAAGATTGGGCTTAACCCGGACCGATTCGTAGCCCACTACTTTGCCGTTTTCCAGCACCGGCGTGACATGCGCGTTAACCCAATAGTGGTCGCCATTTTTGCAGCGATTTTTAACGATGCCCATCCACGGTTTGTCGCGTTTTAGGGTGGCCCACATGTGCGCAAAAACAGCGGCAGGTACATCGGGGTGGCGGACCAGGTTGTGCGGTGCGCGCATTAATTCTTCGGCACTGAATCCGCTGATATCAATAAAGGCCTGATTGCAGTAAGTAATCTGGCCTTTGAGGTCGGTGGTGGAAATCAGCCTTTGGCTTTCGGGAAAGCTGCGTTCACGCTGGGTAATCGGTTGGTTGTTGCGCATGACGAAGATCCCGTAAATGTTAAAAGTGCTGACCTATCGACCGCTTGGTCAGAAAGTTTAATGATTAATTGGTTTTGCCAGTGTAGACCCTGAACTTATTTATGCCGTCACTGGGCGCCGTTAGCGCAGGTAACTCCGTTATCATGGCCGGCTTGAAGCCCAGCCCAGCAGGAACCCCGATGAATACTGTATTGATGCACTGCCGCCCCGGTTTTGAGGGCGAGGTGTGTGCGGAAATAGCGGAACATGCGGCGCTTTTGCAGGTGGCCGGCTATGCCAAGGGCAAGGCCAGCAGCGCCTGCGCCGAGTTTGTCTGCACTGAAGATGGCGGTGCCCATGCCTTGATGCGTGGCCTGCGGTTTAGTCAGTTAATCTTCCCTCGGCAGTGGGCGCGTGGCGACTACGTGCAACTGCCTGAAACCGACCGCATCAGCGTGTTGCTCGAACAGTTGGCCAGCTATCCGGTGTGCGGCAGTTTATGGCTTGAGGTGCTGGACACTAACGATGGCAAGGAGCTGTCGAATTTTTGTAAGAAGTTCGAAGCGCCGCTGCGCAATGCTCTTAGCAAGGCCGGGCGGTTGCTCGATGATCCGAGCAAGCCACGCTTACTGCTGACGTTTAAGAGTGGTCGTGAGGTGTTTCTCGGGCTGGCCGAGGCGAATAACTCAGCGTTTTGGCCTATGGGCATTCCGCGCCTGAAATTTCCGCGCAACGCCCCGAGTCGCTCCACTTTAAAACTTGAAGAAGCCTGGCATCAGTTTATTCCGCGTGATCAGTGGGATGAGCGTTTGGCTCCGTCCATGACCGCGGTCGATTTGGGCGCCGCTCCCGGTGGTTGGACCTGGCAGTTGGTTAATCGGCATATGTTGGTGACCGCCATCGATAACGGCCCTATGGCCGAAAGCCTGATGGAAACCGGTTTGGTTGAGCATCTGCAAGCCGATGGTTTTACCTTTAAACCGCGCAAGCCGGTGGATTGGATGGTCTGCGACATTGTCGAAAAGCCAGCGCGTAACGCTGCGCTACTGGAAACCTGGTTGGGTGAGGGCTTGTGCAGGGAAGCAGTGGTCAACTTGAAGTTGCCGATGAAACAACGCTACGCCGAAGTTAAACGCTTGCTGGCGCGTATCGAAGAGGGCTTTGTCGCTCGCGGTATTCGCGTGTCCATCGCCTGTAAGCAGCTCTACCACGACCGCGAAGAGGTTACTTGCCACCTGCGCCGGCTGGATAAGCGCGCACATTAAGGAGCTACCTGCGCAAACACTACCAGCAACTGCATGGAGCGCGCGACAGCGCTTGCTGGTGTTGCTGTAGCGGCCTGTTGTGGATGACCTTCGGTGCGCTTTGCGCGACAATAGGGGACTGTTTTTGGAGCCTGTTATGACCTTAGCCACCGATGCGATTCTGGATGCCAGCGGCCTTAATTGCCCTGAACCGGTGATGATGCTGCACAACAAAGTCCGCGATCTGGCACCGGGTGCGTTGTTGAAGGTGATCGCCACCGATCCATCCACCCGCCGTGATATTCCCAAGTTTTGTATGTTTCTCGGCCACGAGTTAGTCGAGCAACAGGTTGAGGCGGGCACCTACCTGTATTGGATCAAAAAGAAACTCGTCTAATCAGGTGTTAACGCCTAACCCACAGGCAGCGCGGGTTAGGCTCGCTCGTGTTGGCGAATCCGTCGTTTGCCGCTGCGCATCAGGCGGATGCCAAGCATGATCGCCGCGCAGGTTAAGCCGACAATCAAACCTTGCCACAACCCCCGCGGCCCCGAAGCCGGACCCCAGAAATCGGTTAGGCCCAAGCTGTAGCCGACGGGTAAACCGATCCCCCAATACGCAAACAGCGTTAGCAGCATGGTTACGCGGGTGTCTTGATAGCCGCGTAAGGCACCGGCGGCCGTGACTTGGATAGCGTCGGAAAACTGAAACAGCGCGGAAAAAATAATCAAACTGCTGGCCACGGCAATTACCGCTATGTCGCCGGTGTACAACCGGGCGATCGATTCGCGACCGAGAAACATCGCGCTGGCCGAGATGCAGGCATACGCCAGCGCCACCAACATGCCTACGCCGGCGGCGTAACGGGCTTGGCGTGGCTCGCCTCGACCGAGTGCTTGACCCACGCGCACAGTGACGGCCATGCCCAGCGCGTAGGGGATCATAAACACCATCGAGCTGAAATTAAGGGCGATTTGATGGCCTGCCACCACGGTGGCGCCCATGGCGCCGATCAGCAGAGCGATCACCGAGAAAATGCTCGCTTCGGCAAAGATCGATACCCCTATGGGCACGCCAACCGACAGCAAGCGTTTAAGAATCGCCCAGTTGGGCCACTCAAAGTGGCTAAATAGTTTGCTGGCTTGGTAGTACGGCGCCCATTTCACCCACCACAGCATGGCCAGCAACATGCCCCACATGACGATGGCCGTGGCCCAACCACAACCGACCCCGCCCATTGCGGGTACGCCGAGTTTGCCGTAGATGAAAATGTAATTGGCCGGGATATTTATCAGCAGGCCAAGCAGGCCGATCATCATGCTTGGGCGGGTGTGCCCTAGGCCGTCGCTGTAGCAGCGCAACACGTGATAAAGGGCCGCAGCGGGAAAACCACAAGCCACTGCGCGCAAATAGCCCATTGAGGGTTCAATCAGTTGTGGCTCAACATTCATAATTTGCAGGACGATTTGCGCGTGCCACAACAGTACACCGCAGACACTGCCCACCCATAACGCCAGCCATGTGGCTTGGCGCACCAAGGGGCCGATTTCGTTGTGCAAACCACCGCCAAAGCGCTGTGCGACCTTGGGCGTGGTGGCCAATAAAATGCCGGTCATCAGCAAATACACCGGCACCCACAACGAGTTGCCCAAGGCCACTGCAGCGAGGTCGCGAGGGCTAACCCGGCCGGCCATTACCGTATCGACAAAGCCCATGGCGGTGTTCGCCAACTGCGCGATCATGATCGGTGCGGCAAGGGTGAGTAAGCTGCATAGTTCGGTGCGCAAGCGAGAGGCGCGCGAGAGGGTGGTCATCAAACTGTCCGGGCTGTTCAGCAAATCGAACAGTTTACGCGCCGAAGCCAAGCAGGGGAATGTAAAACTGACCGCTCGGCTTACTAATCCAAGGTGGCAAGCCGTTATGCGGTCGGCGCTGCCAGCGGGCAGGCAATGGCATAGAATGGCGCTGGACAACTTCCTAGAGCCGCATTGAGGCCTTTATGCGCATTCTCGCCGACGAAAATATACCGCTGCTGGATGAGTTTTTTGCAGCCGACGCGAGCATTACTCGCTTGCCGGGGCGAGCTATTTGCGCCGCTGATGTACAGGCCGCCGACGTGTTGCTGGTGCGTTCGGTAACCCCGGTTGATCGGGCTTTATTGGCCGGCAGTGCGGTGCGTTTTGTCGGCACCTGCACCATAGGCACCGATCATCTGGATCTCGAATATTTTGCTGAAGCTGGTATTCAGTGGGCCAGCGCGCCCGGCTGCAACGCACGCGGGGTCGTCGATTATATCCTCGGCAGTTTGTTGGCTTTGGCCGAGCGCACAGGCGCTGAGTTAAGCCAGCGCACCTATGGTGTGGTCGGCGCTGGTGAAGTCGGTGGGCGCTTGGTTAAGGCCATGCGCGCACTGGGCTGGCGGGTGCGGGTGTGTGATCCGCCGCGTGCGGCCGCTGAGGGCGGCGAGTATTGCAGCCTCGAACAATTGCTTAAACAGTGTGATGTCATCAGCCTGCATACCCCGCTAACCCTCGATGGCCCCCTGGCTACCCGGCATCTACTGGCCGCTGAGCAGTTGCAGGGGCTGTGCGCAGGGGCTTGGTTACTTAACGCCAGTCGCGGCGCGGTGCTGGATAACGCGGCGCTCTATCAGCTGCTGTTGCAGCGTCCAGATCTGCAAGTGGTGCTGGATGTCTGGGAGGGCGAGCCGTTAGTCGATGTGCCGCTGGCCGGCCTGTGTCAAATCGCTACCCCACATATCGCCGGTTACAGTTTGGATGGCAAATTACGTGGCACCGCGCAGATCTATCAAGCCTACTGCGCGTGGCGCCAGCAAGCCGCGACTGTGCAACTGGTCGACTTGCTCCCCGCCCCTTGGCTGGCCGCCGTTGAACTAGACCCGCGCGGCAGTCCTGCGTGGGCACTGGCCACCTTGTGCCGGGCGGTGTACGACCCGCGACGTGACGACGCCGATTTTCGCCGCAGTTTATTCGGCGATGCGCCCGCACGCCGCGCCGGCTTCGATGCCTTGCGCAAACATTATCCCCATCGGCGAGAAACAGATGGCTTACAGGTGCGTGTGCAACAACCGGCAGAGGCCATCTGCACGGTGGTCCAAGCCTTAGGTGCGAGCCTTAATAACGGCCAATAAACAGCCCGGCACTTAGCTGGACGAATGCTGGATTAGGCTTTTTTCTGGGCCGCGACGTAGTGTCTGGCAAGGTCATGGCAGGCGCGTTGGATCATGCTTTCGGTGATGGCTATTTCGCGGCCTTGGGCGTCGATGAAGGCGCCACCGAACATGGCCTGCCGGGTCAGGTTGGTGCGGGTGATAGGGTTGCTAGCGGCTGGCAGGTTCATGGTCGCGTTCCTTGGGAGCAGATGGTTGGCGCAGCTTAACGGGCCTTAATGACCGGTCTATGACAGGGGCATAACGGCTGGGTATTTTTCCTCGCGCTACCGCTTCGGTGCGCACAGTAGGGCGATGGTTATGAGTGTGTTTCACCTTGGGCTGATCATTAATCCACTGGCCGGTCTCGGCGGTTCGGTTGGTCTGAAAGGCAGCGATGGCGTGGCCGTACAAGCCTTGGCCTTGGGCGCCGAACCGCGTGCTGCGGCGCGCACCCGAATTGCCCTAGAGTGCTTGCTGGCGCAGTCCGCGCGGCTGGAATTTGCCACCTTCGCCGGTGCCATGGGCGCTGATTTATTAGCGGAAATGGGCTTTAACTATCGTGTGCTGGGCGAGTTAGCCGCGAGCAGCAGTAGCGCCATCGACACGCAAAACGCGGTGCTTGCCCTGCAAGACGCAGGCGTCGCGTTAATTATGTTTGCCGGCGGCGACGGCACCGCGCGGGATGTTTGCGCGGTGGCCAATAGCGCGCAGCCGGTACTGGGGATTCCGGCCGGGGTGAAGATCCATTCAGGGGTGTATGCCATCAGCCCGCGGGCGGCCGGTGAGCTAGCCAAACGTTTGCTCGAAGGCGGCTTGGTGCGCTTGGCCAGCGGCGAGGTGCGCGATCAGGATGAAGAGGCCTTGCGCGGCGGTAAGGTCGCGGCCCGTTGGTACGGCGAATTAACCGTGCCGGTGGAGGGCCACTATATGCAGCAGGTCAAGCAGGCCGGCATGGAGTCCGAAGAGCTGGTGCTGGTGGAAATCGCCGATTGGCTGCACGACAGCTGGGAGGCCGATGTGCGCTACGTCTTCGGCCCCGGTTCGACCCTGCATGGCATCGCCAGTAACCTCGGCTTGCCAACGTCGCTGTTGGGCATTGATGTAATCGAAAACGGCGCGCTAATCGCCAGTGATGTGACTGAGGCGCAGTTGTTCGAACTGGTGCACGGCTATCCGAGCCGCTTGCTGGTCACCGCTATTGGCGGCCAGGGGCATATTCTCGGTCGCGGTAATCAGCAAATTAGCCCGCGAGTAGTGCGCGCCATAGGTCTGGAGCACCTGCGGGTGGTGGCGACTAAACGCAAATTGGCCACGCTGGCCGGGCGGCCGTTATTGGTCGACAGTGGCGATGCGCAACTGGACAGTGCCTTCCCGGATGCCGTGCGGGTCTGGGCTGGCTACAAAGAAGAGTTGCTTTACCCATTGGGTTGGGGTGACGCTGCGCCCAGCAGCGACTAATAGCCTTAGCCATACGCGGCCAATACAGACTGTGTGAAAACGTAGCGAGCGAAGGTTAGGCAAGGCAAAACAGGCGCAACGCAGCGAAGCGGAGTAACAGCCAAAGGCTGGCCCGCAGGGCGAGCGTAGCGAGTCAAAAGCGCAGTTTACGTGTTGTAAATGAGCATTTGATTCGCGTTGCTCACCCCTTCGGGGCCGCGCTAAAGCGCGTTCAGCCTGTGGCTGTGAGCCTGTTTTTAACGACGTATAACCGAGCGCAGTAGTTTTCACACGGTCTGAATAGGAGGTTTTATGCACAGCGCCGAGTCCGTTTTGCCCATCTTGGTTAACCAGCGCGTGGTGCTCTTTGATGGCGTCTGCAAGCTGTGTAACGGTTGGGCCAAGTTCTTAATTAAGCATGATCAACAACAGTTGTTCCGCCTCGCCTCGGTGCAGTCGGCTGAGGGGCAGGCGATTTTGCAATGGTGCGGTTTGCCTCTCGATCATTTCGACACCATGGCCTATGTCGACAATGGCCAGCTGTTTGTGCGCTCGGCGGCGGTGCTGCAAATTGTCGCGCGACTGCCCGCGCCATGGTCTTGGCTGCGAGTCTTGCGAGTGTGCCCACGAGCGCTGCGCGACTGTTGTTACGACCGTATTGCGCTCAATCGCTACCGCCTGTTTGGCCGCTACGACAGCTGCTTGCTGCCGAGTGCCGATCACGCTAAGCGCTTTCTTTAACGCCAGCTCATAGTTGGGCGTGGCTGCGGGTCCTTGATCCTGTCGTTGGCCGTCCCCATCTGTAGTGCAGACGCTCAGCGTTGCTTGAACTATCGGGCGGCACTGCCGGTGGTGTGCGGGCTAATCCGCTATGTGGTTCTGACCTGAGAGTACCTATGCCGTCAATTTTGTCTGCCCGCCAACGTAATGCCTTGGGCATGGCCCAACGCTTCGTTGCGCCTTATCGTTGGCAAGTGCTGGGCGCTTTGTTGGCGCTGATGTTCACTGCTGCGATCACCCTATCGATGGGCCAGGGGATTAAGTTGCTGGTCGATCAGGGTTTGGCGACTCAGTCGCAGGCCGCTTTAAATCGCTCGATTGGCTTGTTTTTTGTGCTGGTGCTGGCGCTGGCAGTCGGTACTTTTAGCCGCTTTTATCTGGTCTCGTGGATTGGTGAACGCTTTGTCGCCGATATCCGTAAGCGGGTGTTCAACCATCTGATCAACCTGCATCCAGGCTTTTACGAGAGCAACCGCAGCTCGGAAATTCAGTCGCGGCTGACCGCCGACACCACCTTGCTGCAAACGGTAATCGGCTCGTCGTTGTCGATGGCGCTGCGCAATGTGCTGATGCTAATCGGCGGCATCATTTTGCTGTTTTTCACCAATGCCAAACTCACCGCCATCGTCATCGTCGCCTTGCCGCTGGTGGTGGCGCCAATCTTAATCTTCGGCCGGCGGGTGCGCGCCTTGTCGCGGCAAACCCAGGACCGGGTGGCGGATGTCGGCAGCTATGTCGGTGAAACCCTCGGGCAGATCAAAACCGTGCAGGCCTACAACCACCAAGAGCAAGATAAAAGCCGCTTTAGTGCCACGGTGGAAGATGCGTTTACCACCGCCGGTAAACGCATAAAACAGCGTGCTTGGCTGATCACCGTGGTGATTGTGCTGGTACTTGGCGCCGTCGGCGTGATGCTCTGGGTTGGCGGTATGGACGTGATCGCCGGGCGTATCAGTGGCGGTGATCTGGCGGCATTTGTGTTTTACAGCTTGATCGTCGGCATGGCCTTCGGCGCTATCAGTGAGGTGATTGGTGAGTTGCAGGCGGCCGCCGGTGCCGCCGAGCGAATTGCCGAGTTACTGCAGGCCGAAAACGCCATCACTGCGCCCGTTGCGGGTTTGCTGCAACTGCCAGCCCGGGCGAGTGGCCTCATTCAGCTAGAAAACCTAAGGTTTGCCTACCCGAGTCGGCCAGATAGCTGGGCCGTCGATGGCATTAACTTGCAGGTTGAGCCGGGGGAAACCTTGGCGCTGGTCGGGCCATCGGGTGCGGGTAAGTCGACGTTGTTCGATCTGTTGCTGCGCTTTTTCGACCCGCAAGAGGGGCGAATTCTGGTCGAGGGGCTACCGATCACCCAGCTTGACCCGCAGGATTTGCGTCGTTGCTTTGCCTTGGTGTCGCAAAACCCTGCGCTGTTTTACGGTTCGGTCGAGGACAACTTGCGTTACGGTAAACCAACCGCCAGTCATGCCGAAGTCGAGGCCGCCGCACGGGCGGCGCATGCCCATGAGTTCATCATGAAAATGCCAGGCGGCTATCAGACTCGGCTCGGCGACGGCGGGCTGGGCTTGTCTGGCGGGCAGCGGCAGCGCTTGGCGATTGCCCGAGCACTGCTGGTCGATGCGCCGATTTTACTGCTCGATGAAGCTACCAGCGCGCTGGATGCCGAGAGCGAATACCTGATCCAGCAGGCCTTGCCACGCTTGATGAGTGGCCGCACTACGCTGGTGATAGCGCACCGCTTGGCCACGGTAAAAAGCGCCGATCGCATTGCTGTGATCGAACACGGCAAGTTGCTGGCCATCGGTAAGCACGCCGAATTAGTCGCGAGCAATCCGCTGTATGCGCGATTGGCCGAGCTGCAATTTAATCACCACGATGACGCAGCGTTGTAATCAGGGAGTAGGCGGGTGATGGATAAGGACTTCAATGTGCTGGTGCTCGGCGGCTATGGCAACTTCGGTAGCTTGATCGTCCGTCGGCTGCAGACTATTGCCGGTTTGCGGGTGTGGGTCGCCGGGCGTGATCTACACAAGGCGCAGGCATTGGCGGCGCAAACCGCGAGCCATGCCGTGCGACTGGATATCAATCAGGCCGATTTAGCCGAGCAACTGCGCGTACTTAACATCGATTTGGTGATTTCCACCGCTGGACCGTTTCAAGGCCAGGATTATCGGGTCGCGCTGGCCGCCATCAATGCCGGTGCGCATTACGTGGACTTGGCCGATGCCCGCGAGTTTGTCTGCGGCATCGGCGAGTTAGATGCACAAGCGCGGCAGGCCGGGGTGCTTATTTGCGCAGGCGGCAGCTCGGTGCCGGCCTTGAGTGCGGCGGTGGTTGATCAATTACTGCCGCGTTTTAGCCGGCTCGACAGCATCTGGCATGGCATTAGCTCGTCGGAGAAAACCCCCGGTGTCTCGACCCTTGCCGGCGTGCTCAACTACTGCGGTAAAGCTGTGCGGCAATGGCGTGACGGCGCTTGGAGTGAGGTTGTCGGCTGGCAGAGTTTAAGCGCTTATGACTTTCCCAAACCCCTCGGTCGGCGTTGGGTGAGCAACTGCGATATCCCCGATTTAGAGCTGTTTCCAGTGCGTTATCCGAGCGTGCGTGAGGTGCGTTTCTCTGCCGGTGTAGGTTTGCGCGCCACCCAGTTCGGCACTTGGTTGCTCAGTGGTCTGGTGCGCGCCGGACTGCTGCGCAGCGCTGTACCCTTGGCCCCGCTGCTGCGCCGTGCGGCGGTCATGCTCGAACCTTTGGGCGATGGCATCAGCGGCATGTTCGTGCGCCTGCAGGGGCTCGATCAACAAGGCCAGCCGCAAACCCTGTGTTGGGAGCTGCAAGCGCTGAATAATGATGGGCCGAATATCCCCTGCATGGCCGCCGTAGCGCTGGCGCGCAAGTTGGCGACGGGCAAGGTTAGCGAGCGTGGCGCTATGCCGTGCATCGGCCTGCTGACGGTGACCGAGTACTTGGCAGAGCTAGAGGGCATGGCGATTTCTGTGTCTGAGCGGCAATGCTAGCGGTGACTAATATTCAAGTGAGCGGTGAGTTCACCTATAAATCGTCGACACGTTGAAACTGGTCTAGCGTTATTTTATGGGGTTGGCGCCAACTTAGAGCACCTAGCCACGCCTTTGTGGGGGGGCAATTATTTTCCCTATCGCTGCATCCAAAACCGAATTGGTTACGTTATTCAGGTAGGTCAAATTTATGGCCGGCTTTTTAACTCCATGGTTTTAGGAAGGCGTGATGATAGTTAAATCAGTAAGTTTGTTAGTCCTGTTCGGTTTCTTTGCAGTTGGCGTGCAAGCGCAACCGGTTATGCAGCCGGCCGCCCAAGGCGGCATCCTCACCGACTCGGCGGGCATCACTCTGTACACATACGATTCAGACCAGCCCGGCAAAAGTATTTGCCAAGGCTCCTGTCTGCAAGCTTGGCCTGCTTACGCCGCTGAGCCGGCGGCCGGCGAGGTCCTGGCCAGCGAGGCCAGCCGTTTAAAAAATGGTGGCGCGCAGCAGTGGGCCTGGAACGGCAAGCCTTTGTACTATTTTATCGGCGATAACAAACCGGGGGATCGTATCGGTGATGGCAGTGCTGATGTTTGGCATATTGTTAAGCCGTAAGCGCCATCAATTGACTAAGTAACAACCAGTAGAAATGCCAACGCCCCAGTTATGGGGCGTTGGCATGTGTGCAGCGGGTCTTTCAAGCGCTCAGGCGTAGGCTGAGCGCTAGTTGGCGCTTACCTTAGCGGTATTCGCACAGGTAGGCGGTGTCTTCGCTGACTTTTAGCTGAAACTTGCTGTTGGCCGGAACGGTGAACTGGCTGCCGCTGGTGAAGGCTTCCCAACTGTCGCTGCCCGGCAATTTAACCGTAAGTGCGCCGGCGACTACGTGCATGATTTCCAGTTGGCTGGTGCCAAACTCGTATTCGCCAGCAGCCATAACGCCTATGGTGGCGGGGCCGGCGGTCATGCCGAAAGCAATGGATTTGACGCTGCCGTCGAAGTATTCGTTAACTTTAAACATGGCGGTATTCTCGTAAGGGTTAACAGCGGAAGGGTTAAAAAGGGGCGCTCAGTATGCCCAAGCCGATTGTGTGCGTCATCCGCTTTGCATGGCCGAAGGCGCTCGGTTACACAATTAAAAGGCTGGTGTGAGGGCGTGCCGACGTGGCAGCTTAGCCTGGCGCTGCCTCGGCACGCCGTTGCTGGGGCTGCTAGGCTCAGTGATGAACTTATTGGGAGCGAGCAAATGGCTAAAGTGTGCTTTATCGGCCTAGGTGTTATGGGTTTTCCAATGGCCGGTCATTTGGCTTCGGAGGGGCATGAGGTGTGCGTGTACAACCGCACTCAGGCCAAAGCTGAAAGCTGGGTCGAACGTTTCGCCGGTGAATTTGCCGCAACGGCGCGAGAGGCCGCGGCGGGCGCTGAATTTGTATTCAGTTGCGTCGGTAATGACGAGGATTTACGCAGCGTGTTACTAGGTCCGGACGGGGCGATGGCGGGCATGGCCGCAGGCAGCGTGCTGATCGATCACACTACGGCATCGGCGACTGTGGCTCGAGAGTTGGCGTTGCTCGCCGCCGAGCGGGAGTTGGGTTTTCTCGACGCGCCGGTGTCGGGCGGGCAGGCAGGCGCGGAGAGTGGCATGTTGTCGATCATGGTTGGCGGCGAACCTGAGATTTATCAGCGCGCCCTGCCGGTGCTCGAGTGTTACGCCAAGATGGTTAGCCTGATGGGCTCCGTTGGAAGCGGGCAATTGACCAAGATGGTTAATCAGATCTGTGTAGGCGGGCTGCTGCAAGGCTTGTCTGAGGCGCTGCACTTTGCTCAGTGCGCAGGTTTGGATGCGCATGCGGCGATGCAGGTTATCCGCCATGGCGCTGCGCAGTCATGGCAGCTGGAGCATCGCCACGCCAGCATGCTGGCAGGCGAGTACAAACATGGCTTTGCGGTGGACTGGATGCGCAAAGACTTGGCAATTTTACTTGATGAGGCGCGCAATAACGGCGCGCAACTGCCGGTTACCGCCCTGGTCGATCAGTTTTATGCCGATGTGCAAAACATGGGTGGTGGGCGCTGGGATACTTCCAGCTTACTGGCGCGCTTAACTGAGACGAAGTAAATGTTGCGGATGTTGCTTCGCCGCATGCTCAGCTACTCGACACGCTAAAGACTTTCCGGCAGTAAGTGCGCGTGAGTAAGTAAGCGGGGGCGTCGGTGATTTCACCGATAGCGCTAGCTTGCAGGTAAAATCAGTTATCGATGATTTTAACGGCGCTTAATTATGCAATGTCGTCCAGGTTGTGGTGCTTGCTGCATAGCACCGTCCATTAGTTCGATGATCCCCGGCATGCCCAATGGCAAACTGGCCGGGGAGCGCTGCGTGCAATTGGATGCGGCCAATCGCTGTCTGATTTTTGGCCTGCCCGAGCGGCCAGCGGTGTGCTTGGCCTTTAGCGCTGATCCTTACATCTGTGGCGAGACAAACCAGCAAGCGTTACAGCAGTTGCACTGGCTTGAGCAGGCGACGTTGCAGTGCGTGAATATTTCTTAGCCCTTGAGGATTGGCCAGGGCGGTTTAGCTAAATAGGAGTGCTGCATGAACAAGCTGCAACTAAGCCTAGCGCTGTGTGGGTTCAGTGTCTTAAGTGTCAATGCGCAGGCGGAAAACTGGCAGTTGGCCAAAGATGAAGCGGGCATCAAGGTGTACTTGAGTGATATCCCAGGCTCGCAGTACAAGGCTTATCGGGCGGTTACTACGGTTAATGCCGATATAAAGCATTTGTTGGCGTTGCAGGCGGATGTAAAAGGCTCCTGTAAGTGGATATTTGAGTGCCAAGAGCAGTCTGTGCTCAAGACCGACGATGGGCAAAGCTGGCTTTATGCGCGGTTCTCTGCGCCTTGGCCCGTTACCGCGCGTGATTCGGTATTACACGTCACCACTAGTACCGCAGCCGACGGTACGGTGACTCGTTTGCTGCAGGCGCTGCCCGACTTCGTGCCTAAAGAACAAGATTTTGTTCGGGTCAGTCGAGTCGATGGTTTTTGGACGTTGCAGCCTAAGCCGGCTGGCAGCGTTGAGGTGGTCTATCAGGCCCATATGGAACCGGGTGGCAGCGTGCCTTCGTGGTTGGCGAACAGTTTTGTTATCGATGCACCGTTCAATACACTGCAAGCTTTTCGTCAGGCGGCGGAAAAGCACTAATATTAAGCCAATAAAAAAGGCTGCCAGTGGCAGCCTTTTTTATTGCTCGCAACCCTTAGGTGCGGTCTTTCAGTGCCGACATGTCGCGTTGTGGATAGCCGGTGTAAAGCTGGCGTGGACGGCCAATTTTATATGGGCTAGAGAGCATTTCTTTCCAGTGCGAGATCCAGCCAACGGTGCGTGACATAGCGAAGATCACGGTGAACATGCTGGTTGGAATGCCGATGGCTTTGAGGATGATGCCCGAGTAGAAGTCGACGTTCGGGTACAGGTTGCGTTCGATAAAGTACGGGTCGGTCAGAGCGATTTCTTCGAGGCGCATGGCTAGAGCCAATTGCGGGTCGTTAGTAATGCCCAGTTCGCGCAGTACTTCGTCGCAGGTCTGCTTCATCACGGTGGCACGCGGATCGCGGTTTTTGTAAACGCGGTGACCAAAGCCCATCAATTTGAACGGATCATTCTTGTCTTTGGCTTTGGCGATGAAGGTGTCGATGTTTGAAACATCGCCAATTTCATCCAGCATGCTCAGCACGGCTTCGTTGGCTCCGCCGTGAGCAGGACCCCAGAGTGCGGCAATACCTGCGGCAATACAGGCGAACGGATTGGCGCCTGAAGAGCCAGCCAGACGTACTGTGGAAGTCGAAGCATTCTGTTCGTGGTCGGCGTGCAGGATAAAGATTTTATCCATGGCCTTGGCCAGTACCGGGCTGATCGGTTTGATCTCGCACGGGGTGTTGAACATCATGTGTAAAAAGTTTTCTGCGTAAGTAAGATCATTACGCGGATACATCATTGGCTGGCCCATGGAATATTTGTAAACCATGGCGGCAATGGTTGGCATCTTGGCGATCAGACGGATTGCGGATATTTCCCGGTGTTGTGCGTTATTGATATCCAGTGAGTCGTGATAGAACGCCGAAAGTGCGCCTACAACGCCACACATGATCGCCATTGGGTGGGCGTCGCGTCGGAAGCCGTTGAAGAATGACTTCAACTGTTCGTGCACCATGGTGTGGTTCTTAACGGTGTTAACAAACTTTTCTTTTTGCGCAGCGTTGGGCAATTCGCCATTCAGCAGCAGGTAACAAGTTTCCAAATAATCTGACTGTTCAGCCAATTGCTCGATTGGATAACCGCGGTGCAACAGAATGCCAAGATCCCCATCAATATAGGTAATCTTAGATTCGCATGAGGCGGTCGACATAAAGCCAGGATCGAAGGTAAAGCGGCCCGTGGCGGTGAGCCCGCGCACATCAATTACATCGGGACCAACGGTGCCGGTTAAAACGGGCAGTTCGACGGGGGCGTTGCCCTCGATGATCAACTGCGCTTTTTTATCAGCCATGTGTGGCCTCCTAATTATGCTTAATATCATCAACTACCCCCCACGAAGGGCGTGCACCACTATAGTGGCATAAATTCTAAAGTCAATTTGCTCGAGCCTTGCTGGCAGGGCTTTGCAGCTAGGTTTGTTGTCTTTATTGGCGCCATTTACGGCATTTGCTCAATTAGCGCAATGCGCCTTTTGCAGTGGGCGTTTGCGTTGTCATTGCAATCTTGACTGTTTATACTGCTGGTCCGACCACCAGGGGCTTTAGCGCCTGTATTCTGGATGTCGGCACTCCCTGGGTGGTGGGTAACTGACCTGCACACTTCCCGACAACTTTGCCCTGATTGTTAGGGGCTCTCAGTGTGAATATAAGCCGTGAAAAGCCAACGACCTGTAAATTTAGACCTTAGGACGATTAAGCTCCCCATCACTGCTTACACGTCTATCCTTCACCGCGCCTCTGGCATCATCCTGTTTGTTGGTCTTGCGATAATGCTTTATGCACTCGACAAGTCACTGGCATCAGAGGAAGGCTTCGCGCAGGTGAAAGCGTGTATGACCAGTCCAATCGCTAAGCTTGTGATTTGGGGCCTGCTCTCCGCTCTGCTTTACCACTTGGTGGCTGGTGTGCGCCATTTGGTAATGGACATGGGTGTCGGTGAAACGCTGGAAGGCGGCAAGCTGGGCTCGCAAATCGTTCTCGCCGTTTCTGCGGTGATCATCGTGCTGGTAGGTGTGTGGATATGGTAACTAACGTCACGAATTTCTCACGCTCCGGTCTTTATGATTGGATGGCTCAGCGAGTTTCGGCAGTTGCCTTGGCAGCTTATTTCCTGTTCTTGATTGGCTTTATGTTGGCTAATCCAGGTTTGAGCTATGCCGACTGGCATGGGCTGTTCTCCTCCACCTGTATGCGTATTTTCAGTCTGCTGGCTCTAGTGGCGCTTGGCGTTCACGCATGGGTTGGCATGTGGACAATTTCCACCGACTACCTAACGCCGATGGCGCTGGGTAAGTGGGCGACTGTTGTGCGGTTTCTCTTTCAAGGAACGTGTGGCGTTGCCATGTTTACGTTCTTTGTTTGGGGTGTGCAGATTCTTTGGGGTATCTGATTCATGGCTAATTTAAGTACGCTTTCATTCGACGCCATCATCATTGGTGGTGGCGGTGCCGGCATGCGTGCCGCGCTGCAACTGGCTCAAGGCGGCCACAAGACCGCTGTGATCACCAAGGTCTTTCCAACGCGCTCGCACACCGTATCTGCTCAAGGTGGCATCACCTGCGCAATCGCTTCCGCCGACCCGCAAGACGATTGGCGCTGGCACATGTACGACACCGTTAAAGGCTCTGATTATATCGGCGACCAAGACGCCATCGAATACATGTGTTCGGTAGGGCCAGAAGCAGTGTTCGAACTTGAACACATGGGTCTGCCTTTCTCACGTACCGAGCAGGGTCGTATTTATCAGCGCCCCTTCGGTGGTCAATCAAAGGGCCCGGATAACCCGACTCAAGCAGCCCGTACCTGCGCAGCCGCTGACCGTACTGGTCATGCGCTTCTGCACACGCTGTATCAGGCCAACCTGAAGGCCAACACGGTTTTCTTGAACGAATGGTACGCAGTTGACTTGGTAAAAAACCAAGACGGTGCTTTCGTTGGTGTTATTGCGATTTGCATTGAAACCGGTGAGACCTCATTCATTCGCGCCAAGGCCACCGTTCTGGCTACCGGTGGTGCGGGTCGCATCTACTCATCTACCACCAATGCCCTGATTAATACCGGCGACGGTGTCGGCATGGCGCTGCGTGCTGGCGTGCCGGTGCAAGACATCGAAATGTGGCAGTTCCATCCAACCGGTATTGCTGGTGCGGGCGTACTGGTCACTGAAGGTTGCCGCGGTGAAGGCGGTTATCTGATTAATAAGCACGGCGAACGTTTTATGGAACGCTATGCCCCGAACGCCAAAGACTTGGCCGGTCGCGACGTTGTGGCTCGTTCCATGGTTAAAGAAATCATTGCCGGTAACGGTTGTGGTCCTGATGGCGATCACGTGTTGCTCAAACTTGATCACCTCGGTGAAGAAGCACTGCATCGTTTACTGCCAGGTATTTGCGAGTTGTCGAAGACCTTCGCGCACGTCGATCCAGTTAAAGCACCAGTGCCAGTAGTGCCTACTTGCCACTACATGATGGGCGGTGTGCCGACCAATATTCATGGTCAGGCCATCACTCAGGTCGACGGCGAAGACAAAATTATTGACGGCCTCTTTGCTGTGGGTGAAGTGGCTTGCGTATCGGTGCACGGCGCTAACCGTTTGGGCGGCAATTCCTTGCTCGACTTGGTGGTGTTTGGTCGCGCTACTGGTCTGCACTTGGAAAAATCCTTGCGCGAAGGTGTTGATCACCTAGCTGCCAGTCAAACCGATATCGACGCTGCCATGGCGCGTTTGAATGGTCTGAATACCCGTACTACCGGCGAAGACGTAGCAACTTTGCGTAAAGAACTGCAAAGCTGCATGCAGAACTACTTCGGCGTTTTCCGTACTGGCGAATACATGCAAAAGGGTATCGCTCAGTTGGCCGACCTTCGTGTGCGTATTGCTAACGTGAAAATCAACGATAAGAGCCAGGCGTTTAACACCGCACGGATCGAAGCGTTGGAATTGCAGAATCTGCTGGAAGTAGCTGAAGCGACGGCCATTGCTGCTGAAGAGCGTAAAGAATCGCGCGGTGCTCACGCCCGTGAAGACTTCGAAGATCGTGATGATGTGAACTGGCTTTGCCACTCACTGTACTTCCCGGGCGATAAACGTGTCAGCAAGCGCGCAGTTAACTTCGCGCCGAAGATCGTGCCAGCATTTGAACCGAAGATTCGGACTTATTAAGGGTGGTAGCTATGTTGTTAGTTAGTGTTTATCGCTACAACCCGGACCAAGATGCCGCACCCTTCATGCAGGATTTTCAAGTCGATACCGGTGGTAAAGACTTGATGGTGCTGGATGTGTTGGCACTGGTTAAGGAACAAGACGAAAGCATGTCCTATCGCCGTTCTTGTCGTGAAGGAGTTTGCGGCTCCGATGGCATGAATATGAACGGCAAAAACGGCTTGGCTTGCGTCACGCCATTGTCCGACGTGGTTAAAGGCAACAAGCTGGTAGTGCGTCCGCTGCCTGGCTTGCCAGTTATTCGTGACCTAGCCGTCGACATGAGCATCTTCTACAAGCAGTACGAAAAAGTTCAGCCGTACTTGCAGAATGACACTCCGGCTCCTGGCATTGAGCGTCTGCAATCACCGGCTGAGCGGGAAAAGATCGACGGGTTGTACGAGTGCATTCTGTGCGCGTGCTGCTCAACTTCTTGCCCGTCGTTCTGGTGGAACCCAGATAAATTCCTGGGCCCAGCTGCGTTACTGCAGGCGTATCGCTTTTTGGCCGATAGCCGGGACACTAAAACTGAAGAGCGTCTAGCTGCTTTGGACGACCCGTTCAGTGTGTTCCGCTGCCGCGGCATCATGAACTGCGTAAGCGTTTGCCCTAAAGGTCTTAACCCGACCAAGGCAATCGGCCACATCCGCAACATGTTGCTGCAATCGGCTACCTGATTTTTTGCTTTAACCGTTACACACTGCGGATCTGCAGTTACTTGCAGGCCGCAGTTTAAATAGAGTGCAGCTCACAAAGCAGCGCTTTTATATGTCGACTATATGACGACCAGCAGGGGCATCCGGGCTGGTACCCGGGCTATCTGCAGGATCCGTGGTGGCACTACTTAGTCGCTACTTTGGGCTGAGTGTGTGCTTTGCTGCGTATCTACGCCGATGGTGTCCCCTTATCGAGGGTGACCGAGCATGCAAGAAAGCGTGATGCAGCGCATGTGGGACAGTTCCCACCTATCCGGTGGTAATGCGGCCTATGTGGAAGAGCTCTATGAGCTTTACCTGCACGATCCTAACGCTGTGCCAGATGAATGGCGCACCTATTTCCAGAAGTTGCCGGCGGACGGCAGTTCTGTCACCGACGTTTCGCACTCAACAGTGCGCGATCACTTCGTTCTATTGGCCAAAAATCAGCGACGCGCCCAACCGGTATCGGCTGGCAGCGTAAGTTCGGAGCATGAAAAGAAGCAGGTAGAAGTCCTGCGACTGATTCAGGCTTACCGGATGCGTGGCCACCAAGCCGCAACGCTTGACCCGTTAGGTTTATGGCAACGCACAGCGCCGGATGATCTGTCCATTGATCACTATGGCCTGACGGCTGCCGACCTAGATACCACCTTCCATACGGGCGGACTGTGTATCGGTAAAGAAGAAGCGAGCTTGCGTGAAATCCACGATGCGTTACGGCAAACCTATTGCCGGACCATTGGTGCTGAATTTACCCATATTGTCGACTCTGAGCAGCGTAAGTGGTTTCAGCAGCGCCTTGAAAGTGTGCGTGGTCGGCCACAGATCCCCTCTGAGGCGCAAAGCCATTTGCTTGAGCGTTTAACTGCCGCTGAAGGTTTGGAAAAGTACTTGGGTACTAAGTATCCGGGCACCAAGCGTTTTGGGTTGGAAGGTGCGGAAAGTCTAATTCCGATGCTTGATGAAGTGATTCAGCGTTCCGGTTCGTACGGCGCCAAAGAAATCATCATCGGCATGGCGCACCGTGGTCGCCTGAACGTACTGGTGAACACCTTCGGTAAGAATCCGCGGGACCTGTTTGACGAGTTTGAAGGCAAGAAGAAAGACGATCTTGGCTCTGGCGACGTTAAATACCACCAAGGTTTCTCATCTAATGTAATGACCACTGGTGGCGAAGTTCACTTGGCGATGGCTTTTAACCCATCGCACTTGGAAATCGTTTCGCCAGTAGTTGAAGGCTCGGTTCGCGCCCGCCAAGATCGCCGTTTAGATGCTACTGGTGACAAAGTTTTGCCGGTGTCACTGCACGGTGATGCGGCATTCGCCGGTCAAGGCGTGGTGATGGAAACCTTCCAGATGTCGCAGACTCGTGGTTTTAAAACGGGCGGCACCATCCACATCGTGATCAACAACCAAGTTGGCTTCACCATCAGCAATCCGGAAGACTCGCGCTCCACCGAGTACTGCACCGACGTTGCCAAGATGATTCAAGCGCCAATCTTGCACGTCAACGGCGATGACCCAGAAGCGGTCCTGTTCGTTACCCAGCTGGCTGTCGATTACCGCATGCAGTTTAAGCGTGACGTGGTCCTCGACCTGGTTTGCTACCGTCGTCGCGGCCACAATGAGGCCGATGAGCCAAGTGGTACGCAACCGATTATGTATCAGCAAATCAGCAAGCAGCGCACCACGCGTGAACTGTATGCCGAAGCACTGATCGAGTTGGGTAGCCTCAATAATGAGGCCGTACAAACCAAGGTAGATGATTACCGCAATGCGCTGGATAACGGTTTACATGTAGTTAAAAGCTTGGTTAAAGAGCCTAACAGCGAATTGTTCGTCGATTGGCGCCCATATCTAGGTCACGCATGGAATGCCCGCCACGACACCCGCTTCGAACTGAAAACCATGCAAGATCTGGCCAACAAAATGTTGGAAACTCCAGATGGCTTTATCGTCCAGCGACAAGTTTCGAAGATCCTCGAAGATCGACAAAAAATGACTGCCGGCGCCTTACCGATCAACTGGGGTTACGCTGAAACTTTGGCGTATGCGACCTTGTTGTTTGAAGGCCATTCGATTCGCATAACCGGTCAGGATGTTGGTCGTGGCACCTTCTCGCACCGTCATGCGGCGCTACACAACCAGAAGGATGGCTCGACCCATATTGCCTTGCAGCATTTGTTTAAAGATCAACCCCGTTTTGATCTGTATGACTCCTTGCTCTCTGAAGAAGCGGTACTGGCCTTTGAATATGGCTATGCCACTACCACGCCAAGCGCGCTGGTCATCTGGGAAGCGCAGTTTGGCGATTTCGCCAACGGGGCCCAGGTGGTATTCGACCAATTCATCTCCAGTGGTGAGCACAAATGGGGCCGTCTCTGCGGTTTGACCATGCTGCTTCCGCATGGCTATGAAGGGCAGGGGCCGGAGCACTCCTCGGCGCGTTTAGAGCGTTACTTGCAATTGTGCGCCGAGCACAACATGCAGGTGTGTGTGCCAACCACCCCGGCGCAGGTTTACCACATGCTGCGCCGCCAGGTGATTCGCCCGCTGCGTAAGCCTTTGGTCGCATTGACGCCTAAGTCGCTGTTGCGGCATAAGTTAGCCATCTCGACGCTAGAGGAGTTAGCTGAAGGTTCGTTCCAGACCGTTTTGGGTGAAATAGACGCGCTCGATCCGAAGAAAGTTGAGCGGTTGGTGTTGTGCAGTGGCAAGGTTTATTACGATTTGCTTGAGAAGCGTCGTAGCGAAGGCCGCGAAGATATCGCCATCGTGCGTTTGGAGCAGTTGTATCCGTTCCCAGAAGATGACCTCACCGACATCTTGGCACCGTACAAAAACCTCAAGCACATTGTTTGGTGTCAGGAAGAGCCAATGAACCAGGGTGCATGGTATTGCAGTCAGCATCACATGCGCCGCGTGGCTACAGCGCATAAGAAGGCGCTGTTCCTTGAGTACGCAGGTCGTGACGCTTCGGCGGCACCGGCTTGTGGTTACGCCTCGATGCACGCGGAACAGCAGGCGAAACTGCTGCAAGATGCTTTTACTGTTTAACATCCTCGCCCAGAACGAACCGAATTTAAGGAATTACAGACAATGGCTATCGAAATTAAAGCCCCGACTTTCCCTGAGTCGATTGCTGACGGCACTGTCGCTACTTGGCACAAACAACCGGGTGATGCGGTTAAACGTGATGAGCTGTTGGTTGATATCGAAACCGATAAAGTGGTTTTGGAAGTGGTTTCGCCGGCCGATGGCGTGCTGGTTAGCGTACTGAAAAATGAAGGTGACACTGTTCTTTCGGCAGAACTTATTGCCATGGTTGAAGCAGGCGCGGTAGCTGCGGCTCCAAGTGCTGCCCCGGTGGCCGCACAAGCAGCAGCCCCTGCGACGGCTGAGTTGTTGGCAGCGCCAGCGGCACGCAAGCTGGCCGAAGAAAATGGCATCGACATGAGCACCATTGCCACCACCGGTAAAGATGGTCGCGTTACTAAAGAAGACGTAGTAGCCGCCATCGCGGCGAAAAAAGCCGCCCCCGTTGCTGCTGTTAAGGCACCTGCGGCTGCCGTTGTCGCCGTGCCAACCGAGGCCGGTGATCGGGTTGAGAAGCGCGTACCGATGACCCGTGTGCGGGCTACCGTTGCCAAGCGGCTGGTTGAAGCGCAATCGAACATGGCGATGCTGACCACCTTCAACGAAGTCGACATGACCGAAGTCATGGCCCTGCGCTCCAAGTACAAAGACTTATTCGAGAAGTCTCATAACGGTGTACGCCTAGGCTTTATGTCTTTCTTCGTGAAGGCGGCCACCGAAGCGCTGAAACGCTTCCCAGCGGTCAACGCTTCGATCGACGGTACTGACATCGTTTATCACGGCTATGCCGACGTGGGTGTTGCCGTGTCCAGTGATCGTGGCTTGGTAGTTCCAGTTCTGCGTAACGCAGAACTCATGAGCTTGGCTGAAATCGAAGGCGGTATCGCCACCTTCGGCCAGAAAGCCCGCGACGGCAAACTGTCGATGGACGACATGACTGGCGGCACTTTCACCATCACCAACGGTGGTACTTTTGGTTCGATGATGTCGACGCCGATCGTCAACCCGCCGCAGGCAGCGATTTTGGGCATGCACAACATTCTGCAGCGGCCAATGGCAATCAATGGACAGGTGGTCATTCGGCCAATGATGTACTTGGCGCTGTCTTACGATCACCGTTTGATCGATGGCAAAGAAGCAGTGACCTTCCTGGTTACTATCAAGAACCTGTTGGAAGATCCGGCGCGTTTGCTACTGGACATCTAAATACGTTTCTTTGACGGCGGCCTCCCACGGGGCCGTCCGGTTTCACCCAAGAAGGAAAGAGTTATGACGCAGAAATTCGACGTAGTTGTGATCGGTGCCGGCCCTGGCGGTTATGTGGCAGCTATTAAAGCCGCGCAACTGGGTCTCAAGACCGCCTGTATCGAGCGCTATCAGGACAAAGAGGGCAAAGTGGCTCTCGGCGGTACCTGCCTAAACGTCGGCTGCATTCCGTCGAAGGCATTGCTTGACAGCTCGTACAAGTATCACGAAGCACACGTGGGTTTTGCCATTCATGGTATCGAAGCCACGGGGGTGACCATGGACGTACCTGCCATGGTGGCGCGCAAAAATACTATCGTGAAAAACCTCACCGGCGGCGTTAGTACACTGCTGAAAGCTAACGGTGTGACCTTGCTTGAAGGGCACGGTAAATTGCTCGCCGGAAAGCAGGTTGAAGTGACCGGCTCGGATGGCAAAACACTGCTGGTTGAAGGGGCCAGTATTATTATCGCCTCGGGCTCACGTCCGATCGATATTCCACCTGCGCCAGTCAACCACGACACCGTGGTTGACTCTACAGGCGCTCTGGACTTCCAGGCTGTACCGAAGAAGCTCGGCGTGATTGGCGCTGGCGTCATTGGCCTAGAATTGGGTTCTGTTTGGGCACGTTTGGGCGCTGAAGTAGTGGTGCTTGAGGCGCAAGATAAATTCTTGCCATCAGCTGATGATCAGATTGCCAAAGAAGCCTTGAAAATTCTAACCAAGCAAGGTTTGAACATCCGCTTGGGTGCTCGTGTTACCGGCTCGGAAGTTAAAAAGAAGCAAGTCACAGTGACCTTTATCGATGCCGAAGGCGAGCAAAAGCTAACCTTTGATAAGCTCATTGTGGCTGTTGGTCGGCGTCCAGTAACCCAAGACTTGCTTGCTAGCGATAGCGGCGTAAACCTTGATGAGCGCGGTTTTATCTTCGTTGACGACTATTGCGCCACCAGCGTGCCGGGCGTTTACGCGATCGGCGATGTGGTGCGTGGGCCAATGCTGGCGCACAAAGCCTCGGAAGAGGGTGTGATGGTGGCCGAGCGTATCGCCGGACACAAAGCGCAGATGAACTACGACCTGATTCCTGGGGTTATTTACACCCACCCGGAAATCGCTTGGGTCGGCAAAACTGAGCAAGCGCTTAAAGCTGAAGGCGTTGAAATTAACGTCGGCACCTTCCCGTTTGCCGCCAGTGGCCGGGCAATGGCCGCTAACGATACCGCAGGTTTTGTTAAGGTCATTGCCGACGCCAAGACCGACCGTGTTCTGGGTGTGCATGTGATTGGCCCGAGTGCTGCTGAGTTGGTGCAACAGGGCGCCATTGGTATGGAGTTTGGTACCAGCGCTGAAGACTTAGGCATGATGGTTTTCTCCCATCCAACTTTGTCGGAAGCATTGCACGAAGCCGCCTTGGCGGTGAACGGCCACGCCATTCATATGGCCAACCGTAAAAAACGTTAATCGCAAAACCGTAACTCGCAACTCGTAATTCGTAAAAAATAAAAATAATCGCGGCTAGCGGACCGTGCTGAGTCTGGTTGGTAAGACTCAGCACGGAATGATTGTCGTACTGTTCTGATCACGCAAAGTAGTCCCAGGTGGCGCCGCGTCACAAGCGCAGCGCCGTATGCGCAATACTTAAACGAAGACGGTAGATAAGCATGAATCTCCACGAGTATCAGGGTAAACAGCTGTTCGCTGAGTATGGTCTGCCGGTGTCGATTGGTTTTGCTGTAGACACCCCAGAAGCAGCCGCCGAAGCGTGCGATAAAATTGGCGGCACCGAATGGGTGGTTAAAGCTCAGGTGCATGCTGGTGGTCGCGGCAAGGCGGGCGGCGTAAAGCTGGTTCGCAACAAGGAAGATGCCAAGGCATTCGCGCAAGCCTGGCTGGGTAAGCGTCTAGTCACTTATCAGACTGATGCCACAGGCCAGCCAGTAACCAAAATCTTGGTTGAATCCTGCACCGACATCGCCAAAGAACTCTATCTCGGCGCTGTAGTCGATCGCTCTAGCCGTCGTATTGTATTTATGGCCTCCACCGAAGGTGGCGTGGATATCGAGAAAATCGCCCACGACACGCCGGAAAAAATCCTCAAAGCCAGCATTGATCCGCTGGTTGGTGCGCAGCCTTACCAAGGTCGCGAACTGGCATTCCAATTGGGTCTGGTTGGCGATCAAGTTAAGCAGTTCACCCATATTTTTGTGGGCTTGGCTAAGTTGTTCCAAGACTACGATCTAGCCCTGCTGGAAGTGAATCCGCTGGTGATCAAGGCCGATGGCAATCTGCATTGCCTGGATGCCAAGATTAATATCGACAGCAACGCCATGTATCGCCAGCCGAAACTGCGCGCCATGCACGACCCTTCACAAGACGATCCGCGTGAAGCGCACGCCGCCAAGTTCGAACTGAACTACGTGGCTTTGGATGGCAACATTGGCTGCATGGTCAACGGTGCTGGCTTGGCCATGGGCACCATGGATATCGTCAATTTGCATGGCGGTAAACCGGCCAACTTCCTCGATGTGGGCGGCGGAGCCACCAAAGAGCGAGTAACCGAAGCGTTCAAGATTATTCTTTCCGACAGCAATGTGGCCGCGGTATTGGTGAATATCTTCGGTGGCATTGTGCGTTGTGACATGATTGCCGAAGGCATCATTGGCGCAGTGAAAGAAGTTGGGGTGAAAATTCCGGTGGTCGTGCGTCTTGAAGGCAACAACGCCCAATTGGGCGCCAAGGTACTGGCTGACAGCGGTTTAAATATTATCGCGGCAACGAGTTTGACCGATGCGGCGCAACAAGTTGTTAAAGCTGCGGAGGGCAAATAATGAGCGTCCTGATCAATAAAGACACCAAGGTTATCTGTCAGGGTATTACCGGCTCGCAAGGTAGTTTCCACACCCAGCAAGCTATCGAGTACGGCACCAAGATGGTCGGCGGCGTGACACCAGGCAAGGGCGGCACCACCCACCTTGATTTGCCAGTGTTCAACACCGTGAAAGACGCAGTAGCTGCAACTGGCGCCACGGCCAGCGTGATCTACGTCCCTGCACCGTTTTGTAAAGACTCGATCCTGGAAGCAGCGTTCGGAGGCATCAAGCTGATCGTCTGCATCACCGAAGGTATAGCCACCCTCGATATGCTGGAAGCCAAGGTCAAGTGCGACGAGTTAGGCGTAGTGCTGATCGGCCCTAACTGCCCAGGCGTGATCACTCCAGGCGAATGCAAGATCGGCATCATGCCCGGTCACATTCACTTGCCGGGCAAGGTCGGGATCGTTTCGCGCTCCGGCACCCTGACCTATGAAGCCGTTAAGCAAACCACCGACGCAGGCTTTGGCCAGTCGACGTGCGTAGGCATTGGTGGTGACCCGATTCCGGGTTCGAACTTTATCGACATCCTCAAACTGTTCCAAGCCGACCCTAAGACCGAAGCGATCGTAATGATCGGTGAAATCGGCGGTTCAGCTGAGGAGGAGGCCGCCGCTTACATCAAAGCCCACGTTACCAAGCCGGTTGTATCTTATATTGCGGGTGTAACAGCACCTGCCGGTAAGCGCATGGGCCACGCCGGAGCGATCATTTCCGGCGGCAAGGGAACGGCAGACGAGAAGTTCGCTGCCTTGCAGGATGCCGGGGTTAAAACCGTGCGTTCGTTGGCCGATATTGGTTCTGCCTTGGCCGAACTAACCGGCTGGCCGGTTAAGTAAGACTGTGCAGTGACAGAAAAAGGCCACCCTCGGGTGGCCTTTTTGATTTACAGGTAAAAAATATCGTCGGCCTCGTTGCTAGAGGCTCGCGTAGCTTTTTTGCGCAGCAGTCTTCAGCCTGCTTTTATGCCTGAGAGGTGGTTCAGCGGTTATGATGCGCGCCTGTTTTTGATCCTGAGAATTAATCTGTGAGTGATAACTCTATTGCTGGCCGCGCCCAGCAGTTCTTATCCGCTTTGCGCCATTGTCAGGTGTTGGGTATTCAAGTCCATGAAGCGCTGCCGAGTGGTTTAACCCTGCGCTTACCCTACAGTGGGAAAATCATCGGCAATCCAGAGACCGGCGTTATTCATGGCGGAGCGCTCACCACGTTGATGGATACCACCTGTGGCATCGCAACGGTGTGTGTACTCCCGGAGTTTGAAATCTGCCCGACCATTGATCTGCGTATCGATTACATGCGCGCCGCCGCACCCAATAAAGACGTGTTTGGCTTCGCAGAGTGTTATCGCGTGACGCCAACGATTATCTTTGTGCGTGGTTATGCCTACCAAGATGACCCGCTGGAGCCTATCGCCCACGTGGTGGGTACGTTTATGCGCATGGGTAAGGGTGCCCTGCCAAGTAAGCCGACACCTGCTGGGAGCCTCACATGAGCGATTTAAACTTCAATCAGTTGGTGCGCCAATCACAAGAGCAAAATGACTTTGCTGCACTGCTTCAGTTGATCCCCTATGCCCAGTTGATTGGCATCGAGTGCTTACGCCTGGGGGACGATTTGGTGTTTAAGTTACCCGTCAATCCGGACAATATTGGTAATCCAATTCTGCCGGCTATTCATGGCGGGGTGATCGCCGGTTTTATGGAGCATGCGGCGATCCTGCATTTGTTGATGTTTATGGGGATTCCACATTTACCTAAAATCATCGACTTCTCGATAGATTACCTACGAGCGGGGCATTATCGTGACACCTACTGCCAGTGCCGAGTGTGGCGTCAAGGTCGACGGGTGGCGAATGTGGCTATTACCGCTTGGCAAACCACGCAAACCGAGCCTATTGCCACTGCGCGTGGTCACTTTAAAGTCGATGAGCCTTATGTTGCGCCGGCAGATGCCGGCTAACCTAGGCGCAATTACAAGGAATTTTCGATGGAAGCGCTGCTGATCCTCAGTGGTTTACTGCTAATGCTGTTTGGCCTGGTCTGGCTAATCGTGCTGGCATTTGGCAGTAGTCTTTTTTGGGGATTGGCAAGTTTGTTGCCACCGTTAACGTTGCTGTATGTGGTTCGCCATTGGCGTATCGCACGCAAGGCGATTCTGCTTGCCGGTTTGGGAGCTATCCCTGTGGTGGTGGGTGTGGTGTTGTTAGCCAGCAATGATCCACTCCGTTTTGAGCAAATTGTAAGTTTGCGCTGGTGGTCGTCTGAACCCGTTAAAGCGCAACCACTGGCGATTAATTTGCGTGGTGAGTTAAACGCGCAAGCATTTGCACCGCAGCATGGCGAACTCATTAATGGCATTTTAACCTTGCGCGAAGGTCAAGATTTTTATGCCAGCCGTGAAGTATCTATGCGGGTACCGCAAATGGCCGATGGCTCGGTACAGTTAAGTATTCTGCCTACCGATGCTCAGCCACTGCCTGAGATTGAAATCAGTTGGCTGCTGGCTGAGCATGAACTGCCAGAAGCGCGTCGGCTTAATCAGGGTTATACCCTGTACCTGAATCTAAAACCGTTGGCGCCGAACAAGTTGCAGGGAGACTTCCACCTAGTCCTCCCGGCGAAATTCAACACTGTGTTGAATGGCAATATTGAGCTGTTTACCGATCAGTTGCGTTACGTTGACGGCCAAGTGGATCGACACTTTGACTCATTGGATACCATTACTTATGTACTGGAAGATTATCTGCAGAGGCGCTTTGCGAGCCGCGCCGTGCGGATATTGAAACTGCCTGCGTTGAACTTGCCCGCCACCCGTTTAGAGCTCGAAGTGACGGCGTTAGTCGATGGCCAGCCGCAACAACTGACGCTGTTTATGAGTAAGGCTGAGCCGATAGGCTGGTCGGTGCAGGACGATCATTTTCCCCGCATGCCTATCGCTATTGATGTTCAGAGTGCAGCGCCAATGCCGAGCAAAGCTGCCTTCAGCACTTTGGCGCCGGCACGCAGCACTGCCGATCGCCGGCTGCGCTTTTCGCTGGAACGCTTGCAGCGGGTTCCCCAACAGTACGTTAACGCGCTGATGCGCATCACAACTGTGAATGGCAGCGCCGCGCAAGGTCGCTTTGTTGAGCTTAACGGCAGTGGTCGGGTGGTCCTGCGCCGTGAAATCAACGGGCCGGGGGAGGCGAGCTATATTTTGCGCCCGGATGAAATTAGCCAAATTGAGTTACTGGAGCCTTAGCTCTCAGAGGCTTACCTGTTTCACCACAAGCGCTTGAAATCTAAGGCCAAGCCCCCATCTTTAAAGCATCCGCCGCAATTGCGGCTTGGCCATTAAGATGGAGTGCATCGCGTATGAGTGTCGAAACGCAAAAACAAACCCTTGGCTTTCAAACCGAAGTTAAGCAACTGCTGCAGTTGATGATTCACTCTTTGTACTCCAACAAGGAGATTTTTCTCCGTGAGCTGATCTCCAACGCCTCGGACGCCGCCGATAAATTGCGCTTCGAAGCCTTGGCCAAGCCTGAACTGCTCGAAGGCGGTGATCCGCTAAAAATTCGCGTCAGCTTCGATAAGGCCGCCAGAACCGTCACCCTCGAAGATAACGGTATCGGCATGAGCCGCGAGGATGTGATCGCGCACCTAGGTACCATTGCTAAGTCGGGTACCGCCGACTTTATGAAAAACCTGTCGGGCGATCAGAAGAAAGATTCGACCCTGATCGGCCAGTTCGGTGTGGGCTTTTACTCAGCCTTTATCGTCGCGGACTTAGTTGAGGTCTTCACCCGGCGTGCCGGCTTGCCAGCTGAGTCTGGCGTGCATTGGAGCTCCAAAGGCGAGGGCGACTTCGAGGTAGCCACCGTTGAGCAGGCCACTCGCGGCACTCGCATCGTCATGCATTTAAAAACCGGCGAAGAAGAGTTCGCTGATGGCTGGCGTTTGCGCAACATTATCAAGAAATACTCTGATCACATTGCCTTGCCTATCGAATTGCCTAAAGAGCAGCACGGCGAAGAGGCGGCAACTGAGGTCGAGTGGGAAACCGTTAACCGCGCCAGCGCACTCTGGACCCGTCCGCGCACCGAAGTGGCCGATGAGGAATATCAAGAGTTCTACAAGCACGTCTCCCATGACTTTGAAAACCCACTGTCGTGGAGCCACAACAAGGTTGAAGGTAAGCTTGAGTACAGTTCACTGCTGTACGTGCCGGGTCGCGCACCCTTCGATCTGTATCAGCGTGAAGCGCCGCGTGGCCTGAAACTGTATGTGCAGCGTGTGTTCATCATGGATCAGGCCGATGAATTCCTGCCGTTGTACCTGCGCTTTATTAAAGGCGTGGTCGACTCCAACGATCTGTCGCTGAATATCTCGCGGGAGATTTTGCAAAAAGATCCAGTGATCGACTCGATGAAGTCAGCGCTGACCAAGCGTGTGCTCGACATGCTGGAGAAGCTGGCTAAGAGCCAACCCGAGCAATACGCAGGCTTCTGGAAGAACTTTGGCCAAGTGATCAAAGAAGGTCCGGCTGAAGACTTTGCCAACAAAGAGAAAATTGCTGGCCTGCTGCGTTTCTCGTCCACCCACGATGCATCGGGTGAGCAAAGTGTTGCGCTGGCGGATTACTTGGCCCGCGCCAAAGAAGGCCAAGACAAGATTTACTTCCTGTCGGGTGACAGCTACGCGCAAGTTAAAAATAGCCCGCACCTTGAGGTCTTCCGTAAGAAGGGCATCGAAGTGCTGTTGCTTACCGATCGCATTGATGAGTGGCTGATGAGCTACCTCACCGACTTCGACGGCAAGAGTTTTGTTGACGTTACCCGCGGTGATCTGGATTTAGGCAAGCTTGATTCCGAAGAAGACAAGAAAGCCCAAGAGGAAGTGGCTAAGAGCAAAGAAGGTTTGCTTGAGCGTTTAAAGGCCGCGCTTGGTGATGCAGTGAGCGAAGTTCGGGTGTCCCACCGCCTGACCGATTCGCCGGCTATTTTGGCCATTGGCGAGCAGGATATGGGCATGCAGATGCGCCAGATTCTCGAAGCCAGCGGGCAAAAAGTGCCTGAGTCCAAGCCGATCTTTGAGATCAACCCAGCCCATTCGTTGATTGAAAAACTCGATGCTGAGCAAAGTGAAGATCGTTTCGCCGACCTTACGCATATCCTGTTTGATCAAGCTGCGTTGGCTGCTGGTGACAGCTTGAAAGATCCAGCGACCTACGTGCGCCGCTTAAACAAGTTATTGGTTGAACTGACCGTTTAACCGACTAACTGCTACAACCAACGGGGCCTGTATATGGCCCCGTTGGTGTTTCTAGGTTTTATCCTCGGCTTGCTGGCAATCGCAGGCGTTACTGTCATCTGGCTGTCATGTCAGTGTCATACGCTGAGCATCTTTAATCCACATACAGTCGGGAAGTGAACATGCACTTAATTCGTTTGATAACCTTGGCCAGCAGTTTATTGTTTTGCTCGCTGGCGGGCGCTGATGTGCGCGTGGAAGGGCCGATTGAATACGGTGTTTTTAGCAGTCCACAGCACGACTTTGAACCGGGTGAGCGGGTGTTAAGTCACACCAATCAGACGATTGAAGCAACCACGCAAATACCGGCTAAGTTGGGTACCAAGTTTGGTATGCGTTATCGCTTGGCCGGCAAGACCGCTACTAACACGCCCTTGACCTTGCTCTATTTGACGCCCGGCGTGACGACCCCGGACGGTCTGCGGCATGACAAGTTTGTCGTTGAGCAGACGCTGTTACAAAACTCAGCGCAGGACTTAATGGCGTTTGAGTTCAGCGAAAATTATGAGCTGGTACCCGGCGAATGGCACTTTATGGTGTTCCAAGGTGATCGGCTGTTGGCCGAACAGCGCTTTGACGTTCGTTAAATTTCAGGCATAAAAAACGGCGCCCGCGAGCGCCGTTTTTTATGCCTGAAAATTCAGCTTTGCCAGCCTCTAGGGTGGGTTAGCCATAGGCGTAACCCCGTCACCATTATGCCTGCCAGCGCTTCAGTACCAGCGAGGCGTTAGTGCCGCCAAAACCAAAGCTGTTGCTCATGACTACGTTCGCTTGGAAGTTCTCGCGGGTCTCGCGCAAGATCGGTAAGTCAGCCACCTCAGGGTCTAAGGTTTCGATGTTGGCCGAAGCCGCGAGGAAGTTGCCTTGCATCATTAGCATGCAATAGATCGCCTCATGCACGCCGGCGGCGCCCAATGAGTGGCCGGACAGGCTTTTGGTTGAGCTGATCAGCGGTGCCTTGTCGCCAAACACTTCACGCACACCACGGCTTTCGGCTAAATCGCCAACCGGTGTTGAGGTGCCGTGAGTGTTGAGGTAGTCGACTGGCTCGCTGACGGTCTCCAGTGCTTGCTGCATGCAACGTACGGCGCCTTCACCGCTAGGCGCGACCATGTCGTAACCGTCGGAGGTGGCGCCATAGCCGATGATTTCGGCATAGATTTTTGCGCCACGTTTGAGTGCGTGCTCTAGCTCTTCAACCACCACCATGCCGCCGCCACCGGCAATGACAAAACCGTCGCGGGTTGCATCGTAGGCGCGCGAAGCAGTTTCTGGTGTGTCGTTGTACTTGCTCGACAACGCGCCCATGGCATCAAACAAGAAGCTCTGGCTCCAGTGTTCTTCTTCGCCGCCGCCGGCAAATACGATGTCTTGCTTACCCAGTTGGATCAACTCCATGGCGTGGCCGATGCAGTGTGCACTGGTGGCACAGGCCGAGGAGATCGAGTAATTGACGCCTTTGATCTTGAACGGTGTGGCCAAGCACGCCGAAACAGTGCTGCTCATGGTGCGTGGCACACGATAAGGGCCGACCCGTTTGACGCCTTTTTCGCGCAGAATATCGATGGCTTCCATTTGGTTGAGCGTCGAGGCTCCACCGGAGCCGGCCACCAAACCGATGCGTGGGTTAGACACCTCGTCGGCAGTCAGGCCTGCATCGCTAATCGCTTGTTCCATGGCCAAATAAGCAAAGGCCGCAGCGTCGCCCATAAAGCGGTAAACCTTGCGATCGATCAGGGCTTCTAGGTCGAGCTTAATCGAGCCGGAAACTTGGCTGCGCAGGCCCATTTCAGCGTAGGCCGGGTTGAAGCTAATGCCCGAACGGCCGGCGCGTAGGTTGGCGGAAACGGTGTCTTTATCAGTCCCCAAGCAGGAAACAATGCCCAGCCCGGTAATTACGACGCGACGCATGCGGTATTCCTTTAGAAGCTGTCAGTAGAGGTGAACAGGCCAACGCGTAAACCTTCGGCGCTGTAAATTTCGCGACCATCCACACTTACGGTACCGTCGGCAATAGCCAAGACGAGCGAGCGGTTGATGGTGCGTTTAATGTGGATGTTGTAGGTGATTTTCTTAGCGGTTGGCAGTACTTGGCCAAAGAATTTTACTTCGCCTGAACCCAGTGCGCGCCCGCGCCCTAGGCAACCTTGCCAGCCGAGGTGAAAGCCCACCAACTGCCACATGGCATCAAGCCCTAGGCAGCCGGGCATTACCGGGTCACCTTCAAAGTGGCAGGCGAAAAACCACAGGTCGGGATTGATATCCAGCTCGGCCACTAATTCGCCTTTGCCGTACTTACCGCCGGTCTCACTGATATGGGTGATGCGATCAACCATCAGCATATTAGGAGCGGGCAGTTGTGCGTTACCTGGGCCGAACAGTTCGCCGCGGCTGCAGCTCAGTAGATCTTCCCGAGTAAAGGCGTTTGCTTTGGTCATGCGAGCTCCTGGAAATCCCTGTGTGCGAGGGCTTTAAATGTGTATTTGCCAGCCTTGCCCAAGGCGGGTGCTGGCAGGCTAAGCGTAGACTGTTACGTTAGGGTGAAAGTCACACTGCGCGCACAGATGTACGCTGAATTCGAGCTATTGTGCGGTCAAGTAGTAAGGTCAAACACGACATAGGACAAGTATCGGCCACTTTAGCACTGTTATTCAGGGCTTGAGGCTGAGTTGGCCAGCCAGCGCTGTAAGATTCGCTGCAGATCGACGCGTTTAAACGGTTTAGCCAGATAATCATCCATACCTGCCACCAAGCAAATCTCACGATCACCCTGTAGCGCGTTGGCGGTTAAGGCGATGATCGGCGTGTGTGGTTGGTTGGGTAAGTTACGAATCTGCCGAGTGGCCTCATAGCCGTCCATAATTGGTAAGCGGCAGTCCATTAGGATCGCCGAGAAAGCCATGTGCTCGACCTTGTGTACGGCCTGGGCACCATCGCCAACCAAACACACTTGGTAACCTAAGCTACGCAACATCGCCTCAATCACAGTCTGGTTGACGGGGTTGTCTTCGACCAATAAGACCAGATGGCCATTCGCGCTACTGCTCATCGGCGTTTCAATGACCGGTTTGGCCTCTTGCTGAGAGAATGCCAGCGGAATTTCTAAGGTAAATAGCGAGCCTTGGCCCTCAGTGCTCTCGGCACGCAGCGAGCCGCCCATGCGTTCGGCTAAGGTGCGGGCAATTGGCAAGCCCAGCCCCGTACCGCCATAACGTCGTGAGATCGAGTTGTCGGCCTGCTGAAAGGCATCAAACATATGCTCAAGACGCTCGGCACAAATGCCAATACCCGTGTCTTGCACCGTGCAAATTAGCCATAACACATGGCTGTCCAGCGGATGCCACTGGATATTCACGGTGATGCTGCCTTCATCGGTAAATTTAAGTGCGTTGCCGAGCAGATTGACCAAGATTTGTCGAATTCGTGTTGGGTCGCCTTGCACTTCAAACTGCTCCAGCCCGCTCTGCGTTTGCTGCAACAGTTGTAGGTCGCGTTGCTGGGCGCTGTGTTGGAACACCTGCACCGAGTTTTGAATCAGTTCCAGCAGGTTAAACGGGATACTTTCCAGTTCTAAGGCATCGCGCTCGATGCGCGAGAAGTCGAGGATATCGTTAATGACTTTGAGTAAATGCTCAGAGGACTCGGTGGCCAGCGCCGAGTATTCGGCTTGCTCGTGAGTCATTTCGGTGGTTTCGAGTAGCTGCAACATGCCCAGAACACCATTCATGGGCGTGCGCAGTTCGTGGCTCATCATCGCCAGAAAGTCGGATTTGGCCCGGTTGGCCTGCTCTGAGTCCTCACGGGTATGTACCAATAAATCGATGGCCTGTTGCTGCTCTTGGTTGGCTTGCTCAAGGCCCTTTGCCAAGCTGTTGATGTGGCGGGCCAGATCGCCAAGTTCGGCACTATCGGTTTGCGGTAACGGCGCGTTGAAATTACCGGCCTCGATTGACTTAACCGCTTGGGCCATGGCGCTTATGGGCTGTGAGATGCGTCGAGCTAGGCTGCGGGCTAAGACAAAAATCAGTAATAGGGCGCATAGGGTTAGCAGCGAAGCCGTGAATAAAATCAGCTGTTGGCGACTATTGAAGCTGTCGTTCGACATGCCTATGACCACTCGGCCGAGGTAGTTTTCGTCGCCTTGCTGAGTCCTTTTCGGGCTGCCTTGGCGGTGGATGGCGGAGTTGAATAGCTCGATTTGACTGCTGTCTTGATCGGCGCTGCCTACTTGCTCGGCATATACGATGATTTTTTCTTGCTGATCGCGCACTTCTAAAAAGCGTATTTGCGGGGTCGCCAATGAGGCCTGGAGCAAGCTGTTTAACAGTGTACGGTTGTCGCTCAGCACCCCGTACTCGGTGGCGACTGCCAGTTGATTGGCAATCAGTTGCCCAGTGTTGGTGGTCTCGTCGCGTAAATCGTGTAAGCGGGTAAAGGTAAAGAAACCGGTGAGCAGCAAGGTTAATAGCAGTGCTGGAACCAGGCTGATGAGTTGCGTGCGGGCATGAATATCCCAGCTGAAGTTAACCTTCATCGCGGCCACCTTGTGCAACGCAGCGCACAGTGGTGTGCCTGCGCCGACTAAAGTCGCAAGGCGACGTGCGGCAGTGATTAGTGCAGTGTGGCGAGTGGAATAAATACACGGAACGACCTTGTTCGCGGTTACTGTGCTCGCATGGTAACTGAGCTAAGCGCGTTTGCCAGCCGTGGCGCCGGTAAACTGTGCACGCGCTGCGCTGTTCGGCGCAGTTTTGCACTCTATAATGCACACCACAGCCATGCCAATGGCGCATACATGGACAGGTTATGACTCAGCAGCAACCCATTGCAGTGCTCGGTGGCGGCAGTTTTGGTACCGCGATTGCCAATTTATTGGCCGAAAATGGCCAGCAAGTGCTGCAATGGATGCGTGATCCAGAGCAGGCCGCGTCGATGCGCGCGCATGGTGAGAATCCGCGCTATCTAAAAGGCATAAAGATTCATTCGGGCGTACATCCTGTGACTGATCTGCAGGCCACAGTCGAGCAATGCGAGTTACTTTTCGTTGCGCTGCCATCCAGCGCTCTACGCTCAGTGCTGCAACCCTTGGCGGCGCAACTGGCAGGCAAGTCTTTGGTCAGTTTGACCAAAGGCATTGAAGCGCAAAGTTTCAAGCTTATGAGCCAGATAATTGAGGATGTGGTGCCCGACGCCCATATCGGTGTGTTGTCGGGGCCTAACTTGGCTCGCGAAGTGGCCGAACACGCGCTGACCGCCACCGTGGTTGCCAGTAGCGATGAGGCTTTGTGCTTGCGTGTGCAAGCGGTTTTGCATGGCCCTCGGTTTCGCGTGTATGCCAGCCAAGACCGTTTTGGGGTTGAGCTAGGCGGCGCGTTGAAAAATGTCTATGCGATTATTGCCGGTATGGCCGTGGCGTTAGGCATGGGTGAAAACACCAAGAGCATGTTGATCACTCGTGCCTTGGCAGAAATGACCCGGTTCGCGGTCAAACTGGGCGCCAATCCGATGACCTTTCTCGGTTTGGCCGGGGTCGGCGATTTAATCGTCACCTGCTCCTCCGCCAAGAGTCGTAACTATCAAGTTGGTTTCGCCCTTGGCCAGGGCTTGAGCTTGGAAGATGCAGTGGCGCGCTTGGGCGAGGTCGCCGAGGGTGTGAACACCTTGAAGGTGCTCAAAGCCAAAGCACAGGACTTGCAGGTGTATATGCCGCTGGTCGCGGGCTTACATGCGATTCTGTTTGAAGGCCGGACCTTGGCGCAGGTGATCGAGCTATTGATGCGTGCCGACGCGAAAACCGATGTCGACTTTATCTCCAGTGCCGACTTTTAACGGCACTGGTGTGCGTGCTCGCTTGATAGCAAATTTAGGATGTTGCCCCAAGATATTCAACTCAGGCGGTCTAATTAGGAGCTTCTAATGAACCAACCCCAGCAAGAGCTAGAACGCGAATCGATTTTACTGCGCATCCTTTGGATGCTGCTATTTACCTTGGCTTGGCAGTTCGCCGAGTTGCTGCTCGCCGGTGTAGTGCTGGTGCAACTGGGTTATAGGCTGTTCTACGGCGCGCCAAGTGCGGCTTTGCTGGCCTTTGGCGACAGTTTGAGCCAATACCTGGCGCAAATCGGCCGCTTCGGTACCTTTAATAGCGACGATAAACCTTGGCCGTTTGCCGATTGGCCGCAGCCGCAAGCACCGCAAGGCGAGGTCGCCCACAGTATCCCGCCGGCAGCCCACCCGGTGCGCGATGAAGAGCCAAAATTGTGAGGCTGCAGCCATGAAGCTGTGGTTATTGCGTCATGGTGAAGCCGAACCGCAGGCGCGCACGGATGCTCAGCGCGAACTGACTCGGCACGGCCGTAAACAGGTGGTGCGCAGCGCCGCGCACTTGCTGGGTCGGCCCTTGACAGCCATTCTTGCCAGTCCCTACATGCGCACGCAACAAAGCGCGCAGTTGCTGCGCGAGACACTCGGCGGTGGCATTGAAATTATCACTGTACCCTGGTTAACCCCGGATGGTGACTTGGCCGAGGGGCTGCGCTATCTCGACGCCCATAGTGCGCAAGAGTTAGTGCTGGTCACCCACCAACCCTTGGTCGGTGACTTAGCTGGTATGCTGATGCACGGCCATCGGCAAACCCCGCTGCCGATGCAAACCGCCAGTTTGGCCCAGTTAGATGGCGAGTTTGCGCTGGCTGGAGCTATGTATTTGACTAGTCTGCAGCATCAGTCGTAGCGTTTTGCTGGCGTGGCGTGGATAACTGCCGCGGTTCGTTTGCGCCTCTACGTGTCGTGTTTAAGCTGATTGAGCTCGGTTAGCCGGGTTGAAACATTTCTTCGCTTGCGCCTCCTTGTTTGTACATGCTTTAGTAAACCAAGCAAGTGCTTGGTTTGTTCCTCTATTGCAAAAATAATAAGGAGGCTGCCCGTTATGACTGCTGTTCAATTACCGCTGGCTGCGTTTTTCGCCCGTGAAGCTCGCCACCCCGATAAGCGCTACTTACTGCAACCCTTGCCGGGGGGCGAGTTGCAGACCTTGAGCTGGGCTGAGGTCGGCGATCAAGCTAGGCGCGCCGCCTGTTGGCTGCGCTCGCTAGAACTAGCGCCAGGCAGTCATATTGCGATTATTTCGAAGAACTGCGCGCACTGGATCATCAGCGATCTGGCGATTTGGATGGCCGGCCATGTGTCGGTGCCGCTGTATCCCAACTTAACTGCCGACTCAGTGCGCCAAGTGCTGGAACATGCCGGTGCGGCGCTGGTGTTTGTCGGCAAGCTGGATGATTGGCCCGCCATGGCGCCCGGCATTCCCGCCGGTATCCCTTGTGTGGGTTTACCGTTGCGCCCGGACCGCCGCTTTGATTATCTGTGGAGCGATTTACAAGCCTGCGCACCTATTCAAGATCAGCCCGCGCCAGCCGCCGAGCAATTGGCGACCATCATCTACACCTCGGGCACCACGGGCACGCCGAAAGGGGTGATGCATAGTTTTGCTAACTTTACCTTTGGCGCTACCCGAGGTTTGCAACTATTTGGCATTACTGAAGACGACCGCATGCTGTCCTATCTGCCACTGTGCCATGTGGCCGAGCGGATGTTTGTCGAAATGGTGTCGTTCTATGCCGGATCCACGGTGTTTTTTGCCGAAAGCCTCGAGACCTTTTTGCTTGATCTAAAACGTGCGCGACCCACAGTGATGTTTGGTGTACCGCGAATTTGGAGCAAGTTTCAGATGGGGGTGTATGCCAAGGTATCGGCGCAGCGCCTCGATTGGTTGCTGCGCTTGCCGCTGATTGGCCCCGTGGTCGGCCGTAAAGTTTTGGCCGGCTTAGGCTTGGATGCCGTGCGGTATGCCTTGTGTGGCGCCGCTCCGGTGCCGGAAACCTTGCTTAAATGGTATCGCCGCCTGGGCTTGGACCTGCTTGAGGTGTATGGCATGACCGAGAACTGCGGCTACTCTCATGTCTGCCGCGCCGGCATGCAGAAAAGCGGTTGGATAGGCCAAGCCTGTACCGATGTTGAGGTGCGCATTGCCGCTACCGGCGAGGTGCAGGTGCGCAGCGGTACCACCATGCAGGGATATTATCTGGACCCGGAAAAAACCGCCGAGACCATCACTGCCGATGGTTTTCTCTGTACCGGCGACAAGGGCGAACAAGACAGCGTAGGTAACCTGCGCTTAACCGGGCGCATCAAAGAGATTTTCAAAACCAGCAAAGGTAAATATGTGGCGCCAGCGCCGATCGAGAATCGCTTGGCGGCGCACGCCCGAATTGAGCAGGTGTGCGTGGTCGGTGATGGCCTGCAACAGCCGCTGGCCTTGTGCGTGTTATCTGAGGTGGCGCGTGCTCAGGCTGCTAGCAGTGAGCGAGGGCATCTCGAGGCCAGTTTGCTGGCATTATTGCAGCAGGTGAATGCGCAACTGGATAAACACGAGCGTTTGCTCGGGCTGGTGCTGGTAAGTGACGTCTGGGCGATTGATAACGGCTTTCTTACGCCTACCTTGAAAATCAAGCGCGGCGTGATTGAGGCGGCCTACGGCGAGCATTTCCAGCAGTGGCAAGACTTGCGCGAGACGCTCTTGTGGCACTCATAAAGGCCTTGTTGCACGATTAAACACGGCGCGTTGGCCAAGGCTGCCTAGCCTTTGGCCATAGTGCCGTCATTCAGCCGGGCGCTGGCCATTGCTGTGCAGGCTTAGCTGCCGGAAAATCCACCTATCCTCCTGAATAAGTTTGCCCCTATGTCGCAGCCCGTATTTTTTGCCCATGCCAATGGTTTTCCCTCGGCCACCTATGGGGTTTTATTTAATGCCTTGGGCGCCGACTATCCGGTGCAGTACTTGCCGCAACATGGCCATGACCCACGTTTTCCGGTAGCCGATAACTGGGAACAGTTGGTGGATGAGTTGATCTACCACCTGCGCCAGCAAACTGAGCCGGTGCTTGGGGTTGGTCATTCGCTGGGCGGGGTACTGCATTACCACGCCGCGTTGCGCCATCCTGAGTTATATCGCGGGGTGGTGATGCTCGACTCGCCCGTGCTGACCTTGCTCGACAAACTGGTTATTCGCGCCGCCAAACGCTTTGGCTTTATCGACAAAATCACCCCGGCAGGGCGCACGTTAGGTCGCTGTGAGGAGTTTGCTGATCTGAACAGCGCGCGCCATTATTTTGCCGGCAAGAGCCTGTTCCGGCGCTTCGATCCGCTGTGCCTTGAGGCTTATTTGCAACATGGTCTGAAACCTGTTGGTGCAGGGCTAAGTTTAACTTTTACGGCGCAAACGGAGATCAGCATCTACCGCAGTATCCCGCACACCAGCCCGGGGCGCCCCGAGCAGTTGCAAGTACCCTTGGCGATGATTCGCGGTCGTCACAGCCGAGTGGTGCTGCCGCATCACACTTGGTCATTGCGCCGGGTTGCCAGCGGCGAGTCGCTGACTCTGCCAGGTGGGCATATGTTTCCGCTGGAGCGCCCGCAAGCCACCGCCGAATTACTCAAGCAAATTTTTACCCGTTGGGCGCAGCAGGAGTTGGCATGAAGGCGCATGTTGAAGAAGTACGCTTGCGCTTGCCGCATATCGAGTTAGCCGCACACTTATTTGGTCCCGAAGACGGCCTGCCGGTAATCGCTCTGCATGGTTGGTTGGACAACGCCATGACCTTCGCCCGGCTGGCGCCCAAGCTACAAGGTTTACGTATTGTCGCGCTCGATCTGGCTGGGCATGGCCACTCCGACCACCGTCCAGCCGGCGCCAGTTATGCCATCTGGGACTACGTGCACGATGTGCTGCAAGTGGCCGAGAAATTTGGCTGGCAGCGTTTCTCGCTGCTGGGCCACTCGATGGGCGCGATTGTTTCAGTGTTGCTCGCCGGGGCTATGCCTGAACGGGTGGAGCGCTTGGCGTTAATCGATGGGCTAATTCCCTTCACCGGCGAGGCTGACAGCGCTCCGCTCAAACTTGGTGAAGCCCTACGCGCGCAACTGGCCTTGGCCGGCAAAACTAAACCTGTGTATGCCGAGTTTGAGCGTGCTGTTGCGGCGCGCATGCAGGGGGTGGGCGCCGTTAGCCGCGAGGCGGCCGAGTTACTCGCCGGGCGCGGGCTAATGCCGGTGCCGGGTGGTTATACCTGGCGCACAGATGCGCGTTTAACCTTGCCTTCACCGATGCGTCTGACCCTTGCCCATACCCAAGCGTTTGTACGGGCGGTGCAATGCCCGGTTAATTTGCTGTTGGCCGAGCAGGGCATGTTGCACGCACAGCCAGGCGTGGCGCAGTTGTTGGCGCAACTGCCGTTTACCGTTAACACCTTAGCGGGCGGGCATCATTTGCATTTGGATGACGAGGCGGGCGCGCAGTCGGTCGCTGATTGCTTCAATCGTTTTTTCGCCATGGCTTGACCTGTGCATTTGCATTTGGATGACGAGGTAGGCGCGCAGTCTGTCGCAGACTGTTTCAATCGCTTGTTTGCCATGCCTTGACTTGCGCAAGGCAACTGCTCAGGCTCGAAGGTATTGCTAACGGAGCCCGCTATGTTCGATTTGTATACCGCTGCCACCCCTAACGGGCAAAAAATCTCAATCGCGCTAGAAGAGCTCGGTTTGCCCTATACCGTGCATGCGTTGCGCTTTGATCAGCTCGAACAAAAAACCGCCGAATATCTAAAGATCAATCCAAATGGTCGTATTCCGGCGCTGGTTGATCGTGCCAACGATGATTTTGCGGTGTTTGAGTCAGGGGCAATTTTGCTTTATTTGGCCGAGCAAACAGGCCAGTTAATGCCTCAGGATGCTAAAGGCCGCTCGCGGGTGATCCAGTGGCTAATGTTGCAAATGGGCGGTGTTGGCCCGATGCAAGGACAGGCTAATGTGTTTTTTCGCTATTACCCGGAAAAATTGCCTGGCCCGATTGAACGCTATCAGCATGAGACCCGCCGCCTGTACGAAGTGCTTAATAGTCGCTTAGCTGAGGTTGAGTACTTAGCCGGTGATTACAGCATTGCCGACATCGCTACCTACCCTTGGGTGCGCATTCACGATTGGGCCGGTGTTGCGGTCGATGGGCTGGAGCATTTGCAGCGCTGGATGGCTGCCATGGCTGCGCGTCCTGCGGTGCAGCGTGGCCTGTTGGTGCCGCATCAGGAAGCCGATGCCGCCAGCGTGGTTAAAGTCGCACAAACGATCATCACCCGTTGAGGGCGGCGATCCGCTTGGGCGGCGTTTTAGTCTGGTCACTCGCGAGCTCCTTGGCCTGCGCAGCAGATGTTGCGGGCAGTCAAGACCTACCGCAGTTGCCGCGTTTTGGCTCCGCACAAATAGTCGACTTTCGCCAAGTAGACGAGCAAGAACGATTGTTCCCCATGGCCCCATTGCGCCGGATTAGTGGCCAGCTACGCATGGAAGCGCAGTTTATCGCTCGTGGTCAATTGACGGCCTTAACCTACCAACTGCCGGTCAATCATTCGGCCAATGAAGCCTTCAGCGCAGCCCGTGAGCACTTACAAGCACAGGGCGCGCAATTGCTTTTTTGGTGCCAAGGCCGCGACTGCGGGGCTAGCAGCTTGTGGGCCAACAATGTGTTTGCCAATGCGCAGTTAAATGGTGGCGATGAACAACAAGCCTATGCCTTGCTACGTTTTGCCGCGCCTGAGCAAAACCGTCTGCTGGCCTTATATGGCGTTACGCGGGGTAATCGTCGCGCCTATTTGCACGCGGAACTGTTCAGCGCCAGCACCCCGTTGGGCGAGTTACTCCCGAGCGCCGCTACCTTACTGCGCCAGCTTAAAAATACTGGCGAGTTAGTCATTGCCCAAGAGCTATCACCGCCGTGGTTAACCGTGTTGGCTAACAGCCTCAAGCTGGACAGCACCTTGCGCGTAAGTCTCGCTGGAGCGCACGCCAGCGAGTGGCAATCGGCTTTGATCGCGCAAGGAATACGGGCTAACCGGTTGCAATTAGTCGAAGCTGCCGCGGCTGGTTTACAGCTCAAGGTACTGGGCAATTAAGCGCATATTCGAATGTGTCCGCAGTCAGCTGATAGACCTGACCACTAATCCAACTGCGCCTAGTGGGCGGCAGGGAGCAATGCCTGATGTTTAATAATGACCGTCTGCTCGTGCAATTATTGTTTCTGACCCTGCTCGGGGCATGCATTTTGGTCTTAACGCCGTTCGCCCCAGCTTTGTTCTGGGCGGCCGTGTTGGCTTTTGCTAGCTGGCCGCTGATGCGTATTTTGACCCGTTTGTTGCACGGTAGCGCGACTAAAGCCGCGCTACTGATGACCCTCGCATGGATGGTGGTGGTGGCGTTACCGCTGCTGTGGTTGGGGCTTAATTTGGCCGACTACATCCAGAGTGGCTTGGCGTTGGTGAAGGGGGTGCAGGTTGATGGCTTGCCTGAGCCGCCGACTTGGTTAGCGGCGCTGCCTTTTATAGGCGAGCGCTTGGTGACCCTCTGGAACAGTATTGATGAGCAGGGCGTGGCCATGTTTGCCAGTGCTCGACCCTATTTAGGCGAGGTGGGCAACTGGCTGCTGGCGCGCAGTGCTCAGCTTGGTGGTGGTTTGCTGGAGTTGGTGCTGAGTTTGGTGTTGGTATTCTTTTTTTACCGCGATGGACCTGGCTTGGCGCAGTTCGTCTATGCACTCTTGCAACGATTGATCGGCGAGCGCGCTGAACATTACTTAAATCTGGTCACCGGAACGGTTCAGCGGGTGGTTAACGGGGTGATAGGCACCGCCGCGGCGCAAGCGGTTCTAGCCCTGATTGGCTTTTGGATCGCCGGCGTGCCGGGCGCTATCTTGCTCGGTATGTTGACCTTTGTTTTCAGTTTGATCCCCATGGGGCCACCACTGATTTGGATTCCTGCCACCGTTTGGCTGGCTTGGAAAGGTGAGTACGGCTTGGCGGTATTTCTCGGGGTGTGGGGAACGGTGATCGTCAGTGGCGTGGACAACGTGCTCAAACCGTACCTGATTAGTCGCGGTGGTAACTTGCCATTGGTGGTGGTGTTGCTTGGGGTATTCGGCGGTATTTTGGCTTTCGGTTTTATGGGTTTGTTCCTTGGCCCAACATTGCTGGCGGTCACCTATAACCTGCTGACGGACTGGGTGAGCAATGCGCAAGCGACCAACAACACCGCTGTCAATGCCGATAAAAATACCCAGCTATGATTTAAATGTTGGCGGGTTGATTCAGCCCGACACCTACACAAGGGTAAAAGTGCAGCTATAGTTAGCCGCTAATCCTGTGTTGTTTAATCATATGAATCAAAGGCATCGCAATCTATGCAGTTTGTGCCTCGCCCAACTAAGGACAATGCTATCGCCCAGTTGCTCTGTTGCTGCGCGCTGGCAGTCGCGCCGCAGATCAGCGCTGTCGAGCAACCGCCGGCAGCACCATTGGCGTTGGCTCAAGCTTGGATTGCCCGTGAATTTCAACCCTCGACGCTAACCAGCGACCAGCAATTGGCTGAGTTAAGTTGGTTCATAAAAGCGGCCGCACCTTATCGTGGCATGACCATTCGGGTAATTTCAGAAAACATCGGCACCCATGTGTATGAGAGCAACGTGCTGGCGCGGGCTTTTAGTGAAATCACCGGGATCTCGGTGGTCCATGAAATTACCGGCGAAGATGATGTGGTGAAAAAGCTGCAAACGCAGATGCAAACCGGCCTGCCGATTTACGATGCTTATATCAATGACAGCGATTTTATCGGCGCGCATTTTCGCATGGGTAAAACCCTGGTGTTGTCTGACTACATGGCCGGCGAGGGGCGGGCGGTAACTTTGCCGAGCCTGGATCTTGCGGACTTTATGGGCTTGCGTTTTACCAGCGGACCGGATGGCAAGTTGTATCAACTACCCGATCAACAGTTCGCAAATCTCTACTGGTATCGGCAAGACTGGTTTAGCCGTCCAGAGCTGCAGCAAGCGTTTAAGCAACGCTATGGTTATGCCTTGGGCGTGCCGCAAAATTGGACTGCCTATGAGGACATCGCCGAGTTTTTTTCGGTACATGTACGCGAGCTTGACGGTCAGCGCGTGTGGGGGCACATGGATTACGGCAGCCACGACCCTTCGCTGGGCTGGCGTTTCTCTGACGCATGGTTGGGCTTAGCTGGGGTTGGCGACAAGGGCCTGCCCAATGGCTTGCCGGTGGATGACTGGGGAATTCGAGTAGACAACTGCCACCCGGTGGGCGCCTCGATGGGCCGCGGTGGTGCGCTCGACAGTCCGGCAGCTATTTACGCCATGACTAAATACAAAGACTGGCTGGATAAATATGCGCCGCCCGAGGCCCGCAAAATGACCTTCAGTAGCTCTGCTGAGTGGGTGCCAAAGGGCCAAATAGCGCAGCAAATATTTTGGTATACCGCTTTCGTCCCCGATTTACTTAAACCCGGCGGGCCCCTGAGCAATACCGATGGCAGCGCGCGCTGGCGTGTGGCGCCGTCGCCGGTGGGGGCGTATTGGCAAGATGGAATGAAATCGGGCTATCAAGACGTGGGCTCTTGGACGCTGCTGAAAAACACGGCGCCCGATCGGCAAGCCGCCGCTTGGTTGTATGCGCAATTTACCGTGGCGAAAACCCTGTCGCTGCGCAAAACTTTGGTCGGGCTCACGCCGATTCGGATTTCCGATGTGCAGTCTGCGGCGATGACCGAACAAGCGCCGCGTTTAGGCGGCTTAGTAGAATTTTACCGTAGCCATGCTCGCGACGTGTGGACCCCAACCGGCACTAATGTTCCGGACTACGCCACACTGGCGCCGCTGTGGTGGCAGGAGTTGGGCCCTTTAGTAGACGGTCGGCAGACGGTTGCCAGTAGCCTGCATACGCTGGCCAGTAAAATGGACCTTGGCTTAGCGCGTATTGCCGAGAGCGGCGATATGCAGCAGTGCGCGCCGCAAATCAGTGAACCTAAAGGGGCGGCGTTTTGGCTAGCGGAGCCGGGCGCGCCGGTGCCCAAGACCAATGAGTCTCCAGCAGGCCAAACACTGAACTACCGCGAGTCGATTAACAAATGGCAGTAATGGCTGGCAAGTACCGACGCTCGGCCTGCTGCGCTGGATTAGCGGCGTTGGCGCTGCTATCGAGTGCACACGCTGCGGGCGACCCTGCGCCAATACGTTTACTGACCTATGACGAACCGCCGTGGGTTGATGCGCAGCAAATGACTCCGCACGGGGTAACCATTGAGTTGGTCAAACAGCTTTTTGAGCAGGCCGGTGTGCCGTTCACAATTGAGGTGTTTCCGCTCAAGCGGGCATTGAAAATGGCCACCACACAAGCGGGTACATGCGTGTTCCCGGTTGAACGCAGCCAAGAGCGGGAAACCGCCTTACGCTGGGTCAGCCCTTTGGTCATTAGCCGCTATGGTTTTTATTCCGCACCCGGGCATGCGCTGAGTTTGCCAACCCTAGAAAGTGCTAGGCCTTACGCGATAGCCAGCTATCTGGGCAGCGGTGTGGGTGAATATTTACTAAGCCGCGGCTTTAATGTGGTCGAAGTCAGTAGTGCCAAGTTGGGGCCGAATATGTTGGCGCACAAACGTTTTGACTTGTGGGTTTCCGACACGCGCACTGCCGAAGCATTAAGCAGTTCCGCCGGGCCTAAACTGGGTCAGCCGGCGTTAGTTTTTCTCAGTACCTTGCGGGCTATGGGCTGCCACCCAGACACCAGCAACGTCAGCATCGAGTTGCTGCAAGTCACCCTGCTGCAGATGCTCAAGGTCCCGCAGTGGCGGGAAAAAGTATTTAAGCAGCAACTCTAAATCATCTTCTCGCTAAACCTTAAAAGCCGCCGGTTAAGCTGGGTCGGCGCGAGCCAATTAAAGCTTTTGCCTGCGCCGCCCGGTGCCAGTAGCATCGGCGCACGCCCTTCAAGGAAAGAACCATGCGCAGCAAGTTAGAAACCTGTATTCAGGCGGTTAATCAGGTCGTGCTCGGTAAAGAGCCGCAAGTTCGCTTGGCCCTAAGCTGCTTACTGGCACGTGGTCATTTGCTGATTGAAGACTTACCCGGCATGGGCAAAACCACCTTAAGTCATGCGCTTGCGAAGGTGCTGGGGTTAAGTTTTCAGCGTATTCAGTTCACGTCCGACTTACTCCCAGGCGACATCCTGGGCACCTCAGTGTTTAACAAGGAAAGCGGTCAATTCGTGTTTCATCCGGGGCCGATTTTTACTGAGCTGGTGTTAGCCGATGAGATCAATCGCGCCACCCCGAAAAGCCAGAGTGCTTTGCTTGAGGCCATGGAGGAGGGCCAGGTGACCATCGAGGGCGCGACCCGACCGTTGCCGGATCCATTTTTTGTGATTGCCACGCAAAATCCAAGCAGTTCTGGCGGCACCTTTAGTTTGCCGGAGTCGCAGCTGGATCGATTCCTGATGCGCTTATCTCTGGGTTATCCGGCTAAAGTCGCGGAGAAAGCCTTGCTGCTCGGTGAGTCGCGGCGTGGCTTGTTACCACGTCTGCAGCCGGTGTTAAGTCATGCCGAATTGGCCTTGATTCAGGCCGAAATCCCCAAGGTTCGGGTCAGCGATGCCTTACTCGAATATCTGCTGCGCCTTGTTGATGCCACCCGCAGCCAGCCCCAATTTGCGTGGGGCTTATCGCCTCGTGGCAGTCTTGCGTTGCTCGCCGCCGCCAAGGCGTGGGCGTTTTTGGCGGGCCGTGATTACGTGATTCCAGAAGATATCCAAGCGGTCTTACCTGCGGTGGTCGGTCATCGCTTGCGTGAGGTGGCTGATCCCGCCGGGCATGGCGGTGGTGCGTTGGTGCAGTGGTTATTGCGAGAGGTACCGGCTCTCTGATGTTCGCCAAGCAAATTAAACCGCGTTGGAATCGCTGGTTAATTAAGCGCATTCCACCGGCGTCGAGTGTTCTGCTTAATCAAAAGCGCATTTTTATTCTGCCCAGCAGCACCGGCGCGGCGTTTGCGCTGGCGCTAATGCTGATGTTGCTGGCTGCGATTAACTATCAAAACAGTTTGGCCTATAGCCTGACCTTTTTGCTGACCTCACTGTTTATCGTGGCCATTCTGTACACTTACCGTAATTTGGCCGGGTTAACCGTGCAGGCCAGCGCGGCTACCCCGGTATTCGTTGGCGAGCATGGCTGTTTTCGCCTGCAGCTATTGAGCGGTGGGCGGGCGCATCAGGCGATTGCCGTCGGTTGGTCGGCCAGTACCCTGCAGGTCGTGGATGTGCCCGCTAATGGTGTAAGCAGCTGCGAAATTAACCTGCTGGCCAGCCAGCGTGGTTGGCTGCGGCCGGGGCGGATTCGGGTGGAAAGCCGTTTTCCGCTGGGGATTTTGCTCAGCTGGAGTTGGCTGGATTTAGATCAAAGGCTGCTAGTTTACCCACGACCATTAGCGGCGGATTTGCCCACCCATGTGGGAGCCGGTAGCGATGAGGAAGATGAGGGCGTGCGTAACCGAGGAGCGGGCAGTGACGACTTCCAAGGTTTGCGCGCCTATCAACCGGGCGACTCGAAGCAACGCTTGCACTGGAAGGCGTATTCGCGGGGTCAGGGTTTATTGGTTAAAGACTTCGCGGTACTCACCGGCAGGGATATTTACCTCGACTTTAGCCAACTCGGCGGCGACCTCGAAACACGCTTGTCGATGCTCTGTCATTGGGTCTTGCAGCTGAGCGCGGCAGAGCAGGCCTTTGCTTTACGCTTGCCCGGTTTAGAATTGCCGCTAGCCAGTGGCGCAGCGCAGCGCGATGCTTGCCTGCGCGCGCTGGCGCTGTTTGGTCAGCAAGCATGAGCCGGCACAACGCCAGTGCCGCGCCGGCTATTCCGCGCATTAGCCTGACCTGGCTGTTAGTTGCGCAAGCCTTGGTAATCATCCCGCACATCGCCCATTTACCTCTGTGGGTGTTGGCCTTGTGGCTGTTTTGCGCCGGTTGGCGAATCCAGATTTACCGTATGCGGGTGGGTTTCCCGAGTGCTTGGGCGAAGGCTGGATTGATGTTGGCGGCCAGTTGTGGGGTGCTGTTGTCGCGCGGCAGTTTGATCGGCTTAGATGCCGGTGTGGTGCTGTTAATCGCTGCGTTTGTGTTGAAACTAGTCGAGTTGCGTACTCGTCGTGATGCGTTGGTGCTTATTTTTCTCGGCTTTTTCTGCGTGGTGACCTCGTACCTGTTTGATGACAGCCTCACGGCGGCGGCTTTCAGTGCCTTACCCATTAGCGCCTTGTTGGCCGCCATGATTGGTTTGCAACAAAGCTATTTAGCCATGCGTCCTTGGCCGACGTTACGCCTAGCTTTGGTGATGCTGGGGCAAGCGTTACCCTTGATGCTGCTGTTGTTTGTGTTTTTCCCCAGATTAGGCCCACTGTGGTCAATGCCCAATCCTAATAGCCAAGCACGCACCGGGTTGAGCGACAACATGACCCCGGCGGACGTGGCTGAACTGAGTAAATCCACCGAGTTAGTGTTTAGCGCGACTTTCAAAGGGTCTGTGCCAGCGCGTAACCAGCTTTATTGGCGCGCGCTGACCTATCAGCACTTCGACGGCCGACGCTGGTCGCAAGCACCGCTGGCGCAACTGGCGTCAGCTCCCGTTTGGAGCCAAACCGGGCCGAGCGTTAATTACGACATCATCATGCAGCCCAGCGGGCAGAGTTGGTTATTTGCCCTTGATGTGGCCCAGAGCCGCACGCCCGATGTGCAGCAAAGCAGCGATTTTAGTTTGCGCCACACCCAGCCAGTGGAGCAGGTGTTGCTCTATGGGATAAGTTCCTGGCCGCGGGCGTTACGTGCGAGTGAGGCAACGGTTGCCAGTTTGGCCGCTAATTTACAATTACCGGTCAGCGGCGACCCGCGCAGTCGTGCCTGGGCGCTTGAGCTTAAGCGTCAATATCCGTCCACGCCGGCCTTGGTTGAACAACTCTTACGGCACTTTAACCAGCAACCATTCGCCTATACCTTGAAACCGCCGCCGGTTGGCAGCGACAGCATTGACGAGTTTCTGTTTCGTACCCTGCGCGGTTTTTGCGCGCATTACGCCGGAGCCATGACTTTTGTGCTGCGCGCGGCGGGGATCCCGGCGCGGGTGGTGGCGGGTTATCAGGGTGGGGAGTTAAATCCGGCTGGCATTTTTTTAACCGTGCGCCAGTTTGATGCCCATGCCTGGGTTGAGTATTGGCAAGCCGGTGTCGGCTGGCAGAGCGTTGACCCCACGTTCCAGGTGGCGCCTGAGCGGATTGAACAAGGCCTGGAGCAAGCGCTCAGCGCGGAAGGCAGTTTTCTGGCCGGCTCACCATTGTCATTGCAGCGTTATCGGAATATCGAGCTTCTGAATAATGTTCGGCTGGCTTGGGAAAACCTCAACTATGGCTGGCAGCGCTGGGTTCTAGGCTATCAAGGCACGCAGCAGTTGGAGTTCTTGCAGCGCTGGTTTGGTCGTATGGACAGCCAGTTATTAGTGCTGGCCATAGTCGGCGGCGGTGCAGTGCTGTTGAGCGTTTTAGCGCTGTTTTTGTTTAAACCGTGGCGAGCGCAGCAAGATCCATTGCGCCGCGAGTTTGTGCGTTTTGAGCGCTTGCTGGCGCGCCATGCTGTGCGGCGCGAGCAAGCAGAAGGCCCGCGTGCATTTGCGTTGCGTGCAGCCGAGCAGTTACCCGCGCAACAAGCGGCCATTATGGAATTTGCTGAGGCCTTTGAGACCCAGCAATACGCCGCTCTAGGGGCCGATGTGCACGCCTTACGAGAGGCTTTGGCCCGGTTGCGCAGAGCGTTGCCGTGGCGCTTCACCCGGACCTAGCCCTGTGCTTAGCGGGTGCGATTACCTGTGGCTGCGGATAAATGGCTAAATTGCCCTAGCACGGGGTGAGCACCAACAGACCGCTATCCGCTAGGATCGCGGTTAAGCAAACTGTATCGAGGCCAGCATGACGTTTTATCAGCTTATTCAGGCAGTACGGGCTAATCCACAGCAAGTGCAGGTTCCTGCCACATGGGGGCAGGGGCGGGCCGGGTTTGGCGGTCTGGCGGTGGCTTTGGTGTTTGAAGCGATGCGCGCCAAAGTGCCTGAGGGCCGCCCAGTGCGTTCATTGGCGGTGACTTTTGTCGCCCCGCTGGCGGTCGATGTCCCCGTTAGCTTCGAGGCTGAGGTGCTGCGCGAGGGTAAAGCGGTCAGTCAAATGCTTGGTCGAGCGCTGCAAAATGGCCAAGTGGTGACCTTGGTGCAGGGCAGTTTCGGTGCCTCCCGCGCCTCTAGCATCGCAGTGCCAGGATTACCTGCGCCGCCTATGCGGCCGGCGGATGAATGCCAAGAGCTGCCCTATATCGACAAACTAACCCCCGAATTTACCCGCTACCTAGCCATGCGCTGGGCGGTGGGCGGCATGCCTTTTAGTCATAACAAATCACGGGAAATGGGCGGTTGGGTGCGCTTGCGTGAGCATGACCCGGTGGAGCCGTTGACTGAAGCCCATCTGCTGGCGCTGGTCGATGCCTGGCCGCCGGCAGTGTTGCCACACTTGAAAGCTCCCGCCGCCGGCAGTTCGTTGACCTGGACAATCGAGTTTATCCAGCCGTTGCCGGCGCTAACTACCCTTGACTGGTGCATGTACCACGCCGAGATTGAACACGCCCGCGATGGCTATGGACATATCGCCGCCGGCTTATGGAGTCCCACGGGGGAGTTAATCGCCCTGAGCCGACAAACCGTAACGGTATTTGCCTAACACTGGGCTAGGCGCAGGCCGAAGTTAAACCTTGAGCTGGCCAATGGCTTTACTCAACTCACCGGCCAGACCGGCCAGTTGCTCGCTGGTGGCGGCGGAGTCGCGGGTTTGCTGCACCGTTTGTTCGGTGACATCGCGTATGCCGATAACCGCACGGTTCATTTCTTCGGCCACCTGCCGTTGCTGCTCGGCCGCCACGGCAATTTGCGTGTTGCTGTCACGCATTTGCGCCACTGCTTGGGTAATAGCGTTTAAGGCTAAGCCAGCCTCGGCAGCCTGCTGCACGCAGCCATCGGCTTGGTAAGAGCTTTCTTGCATAAACTCGACGGCATCGCGGGTGCCGTTTTGTAGGGCGCTGATCATCTTGGTGATTTCACTGGTCGAGCCTTGCACGCGCTTGGCCAAGTTCCTCACTTCATCGGCCACTACCGCAAAACCACGGCCCATGTCGCCAGCCCGAGCGGCTTCGATCGCGGCGTTGAGTGCGAGCAGGTTGGTTTGTTCGGCAATGCCGTGAATTTCACTGACCACGCTACTGATTTTTTGGCTGTCGACGGCCAACTTACTGATCATTTCGCCTGTTTGTTGCACGCCGGTGGACAGCCCAGCAATCGATTCACCGACCCGTTTAACCGCACTTTGCCCGGCTGCCGCCAGTTGATTGGCGGCGCTCGATTGGTCGCGGGTGCTGGCGCTGTAATCAGCAATATGTTGCACGGTGGCAGACATTTGATTGATTGCCGTGGCCGCTTGATCAGTTTCGCTTTGTTGGCCCAGCATGCCAGTACGGACGTTGTGCATATTCATGGCCAAGCGTTCGGCGTCTGTGTCTAAGCGCTTGGCGGCTTGTGCGACTGTGCTCACCACTTGCTGGAAACTGCTTTGCATTGCATTAAACGCGCTAACCATTTGCCCAACTTCATCGCCCCCCGAATGCGTCACTCGGGCGGTCAGATCGCCACTTTTTGCCACCCGCAGCATCACCTCTTTTAGGCGATTAAGTTGGCTTAGCAGGAATTGGATCAGCAGTTGTGAGGCGCCCATCAAGACCAACATCAACAGACACACCACCCCGGCATAACTGGCCGCACGTAAGCGAAAAATTTGGCTAAAGCTTGGTGCATAAGCCAATAGGGCAACTTTTTCCTGGCCATCAAGACTGACTACGCTTGCTCCAATCAACTGCTGCAAGGGGCCGTTAACGCTCACATTGAGCGGCACCCAGCCGTGCGCCCGGGCCAGCGCGGCGCTGTCTACACCGGCAAACGGTGCGGGTTGTGCCGCACTGAGTAACAGTAAGTTGCTGGCGCTCGGCAGCGCTTGCTTGGCAGGCCATTGCGCAATCAACTGCGCTTGGCTTTGCACCGCCTGTTGCGCACTGGCGCTGGCAGCTTGTTGCTCAAGGTGCATGGCGTACAGCACCAAGGCTAAGAGTGTCACGCAGGCTACGGCATTGACGGCCCAGAATTTGTACTTCAGAGATACATCACCTAACCACGTGGCCATGCTGATCCTTTATTCGCGCTGTAACTTAATCGCCGTGCTGGCAAAGTGCCGGCATTCTTACCGACTGCCTAATTGACTGTATTGACAGCAATCAAACTAAACTCGATCAGTTTAACGACCGCAGCCGGCCTGACTTTAGTCGTCTGCAGGCATTCGTAGCAGTGCTGGCAGATTGAAAAAATGTCGAGCACAGGCGCTCGTTTGCTCAGCCAATAGCTCTAGACTGACCTCGCGGTGTAGCGCTACTTCGCGCAATACCTCGGGCAGGAAGGCCGGCTCATTCTTGCCGCCCTTGGGTTTGGGCCGCAAACTGCGTGGCAATAAATACGGCGCATCGCTTTCGAGCATTAGGCGGCTAGTGGGAATCTCGCGCAGCAATGGATGCAAGTGGCTGCCACGGCGCTCATCGCAGACCCAGCCGGTAATGCCAATGTGCAGGTCGAGGTCAAGGTAGTTAAACAGTGCGCGTTTCTCGCCGGTAAAACAGTGCACCACGGCGGCCGGCAAGTGGTCGCGAAACTCACGGACAATCGCTAGCAAGCGTTGATCAGCCTCGCGCTCGTGTAAGAACACCGGCAATTGCAGTTCAACTGCCAGCGCAAGTTGCTGCTCTAGGACTTTCTCTTGCTGCGCCCGTGGAGCAATGTCGCGATTAAAGTCCAGGCCGCATTCGCCCACCGCCCGGCAGCGGGGTTGTTTGAGTAGGCTGAGCAGTTGCCGGCTGGTATCGGCGCTCCAACTGGCGGCATCATGCGGGTGTACGCCCGCCGTAGCGAATAAGCGCTGCGCCTGAGGTTCCAGTTGCTCGCACAACTGCAGTGCTTGTTCACTGGCTTGCACGCTGGTGCCGGTCAGCACCAATTGCTCAACACCGGCCGCATAAGCGCGCTCCAGCACCGACTCAAGACGCTCAGCAAAGCTTGGGTGAGTAAGATTGACGCCGATGTCGACGAGTTGCATGGTGAACCCTCAGTTACAGTTAACAGAGCATAACAGAGCGCTTTTTAATTATGCATAATCCGTTACTTAACAATTAGTTATGACTGATTGTTAATGTCGCTTTAAACGCTAGGCTGGCGCCTTATAGCCACCTGTGCGAACCTGTTCGGCTATTTCGCGCCCCAGCTTGGCGCTTTTTCAGGCGGTTAATGGCCCACTTTTGGCGGGCTACTTAGGGAGAGTGGATGCGCCGACGGCTGCTGATTGGTCTCTTGGCCCTATTGCCATTAACAGCATCCGCGCGGATGGCTGAGTCATTGCGCGTCGATAAGCCTGCGGTGTTAACCCGCGACTTGGCGGAAATTCGCAGCTCTGGGGAGTTGCGGGTGCTGATTAATCAGAACCGCAACACTTCAGCAGAGATTAAAGGTCAAACGATCGGCGTTGAACTGCAACGGCTACGCGCCTTTGAGCAATTTTTGAATCGTGATAGCCGACGCAAACTCACTATTAAGTTAGTCCCCAAGGCTAAAGCCCAGCTGTTACCGGCGCTGCTGCGTGGAGAGGGCGATCTGGTGGTGCCCGGCGAACTGCTTGAGCCTGCGCCAGAACAGCAGGTCAGTGCCAGTCGGGCACTGCAACACAATGTGCCGATAGTGCTGGTGAGCGCTAAAGGCGCGCGGCGCTATGTGCGCGTCCAGCAACTGGCCGGCCATAAGCTGACGTTGGCCCAAGACAGCGCGGCGGCTCAAGCGATTGCGGCGGTTAATCAGCAACTGGCCGAGCGCCATTTAGCGCCGTTACAGATTGAATGGGCGCCTGCCAGTTTGGCCGCGGAGGATGTCTTAGAGATGGTCCAAGCCGGCATCTACCCGCTAACGGCGGTGGAGTTACCAGTGGCCCAGCGTTGGCTCAAAGTGTTGCCAAAATTGCGCATCGATCAGCATTTGCAGTTGGATAACCAGCGCGACACACATTGGTATATGTCGCGACAAGCGCCAATGTTGGCGGCAACCTTAGAGCAGTTTTTGCCCACGTATAGCCCTTCTGCCGATCAGGATGTGGCGTTTATGCGGGTTTATCGCCGTGTCTATCGGGTGCACAACCCGCTGACACGCAATGCTCGGCAAAAGCTCGAGAAACTCCGCCCGACCTTGCAGTTGTATGGCACGCAAAACAACTTTGACTGGTTGAGTCTGGCTGCTCTGGCCTACAAAGAATCCTCGTTGAATGCCCAAGCCCGCACTGGCAGCGGCCCTAGCGGGTTGATGCAAATTACCCCCGCGGCGGCGCGCAGCGTCGGTGTGAGTAATAGTCACACGCTGGAAGGTAATGTTCAGGCAGCGGCCAAATACATGGCCATGCTGCGCAAGCGGTTTTTTGCCAGCCCAGCGATAGCTGAGCCTGAGCGTTTAGCCTTTGTGCTGGCCGCCTACAATTTGGGCCCGCAGCGGGTGCAAGGCATGCGCACGGAAGCCAAACGGCGCGGGCTTAACCCGAATCAATGGTTTTTCCAAGTTGAACGGGTGGCTTTGGAACAGGTCGGCATGGGGGTAGTGACGTACGTGAGCAGTGTGAATAAATATCAACTGGCCTTTGCTCGCGAACGGCAAACACTGGAGTCGAGTAAGCCAGCGGTTACTGTGCGCAAGTAATTGGTCTGGCTTCGCGACGGTGGATAGGGACGCAGTCCAACGGCTTGAGCAACTATTGAGCCTCTTTAGCGCGGCTGGCTAAGTCGGCGCTGGCCTCTAATCTCAAACGCTCAGTAGGGCTAAATTGGGCCTCGCGCAGGCGTTTAAGCTCGTGGTCTTTATCTGCCGCGCTAAGGCCCGGATTACCCTTAATAGCGACGCTGCTTTGCTGGTAACTGTTGAGCCGCTGTTGCCAGTTGCTGCGCTGCTGGTCCAGTGCGGCAAGGCGAGTAGCGGCTTGCTCGCCAACTAACTGTTGACGCAATTGCTGCAGTTGCTCAGGGCTGGCGCCGGCGGCCTGTAATTGCGCGGTTTGCTCGCGCAGTTCGCTGTGTAATTGCGGTAAGACACTTTCTTGCAACTCTGGCGACAAATTACTGCGCAGTTGATCGATAGCCCGGCCCTTGGCCTGCGGGCTAAGGCTGGCATCTTGCTGCACGGCGAGGCGAGCTAGGGTGAACTGGTTATAGTCTTGTTCGCTGGCAAAAAACGCTTCATGCACCTGCTGACTGAAGATCCGTGCGCGCAATGCCAGCACGGCGCTCTCGCGTTGGCGTAGGCCGTCGAGGCTGCTGACTTGCGGTAAATCGCGCTCCAGCAGCACCAACTGGCGTTTGTAGTCGAGGTATTGACCGAGCAATGCCAAGGCTTGCGCCTGTGCCGGCGGCGGCAGTTGGCTGGCGATGTAGGCCTGTAAGCGCTCAAGGCTCAACGCTAGGCTGTCTTCACCGATGGCGCTCAAGAAATAGTCGAAGATCTGCACGATATCGCGGGTGATCAGTAAGTTTCCAGCCGCGTCGAGGCTGAAAGTGCCATCCACTTGGGTGCCATTAAACGAGGCTGGCAGGGGGCTGGTGGTGTTGCGCAGGGTGGTCTTGGTCGTCTGAGTTGCCAATGCGGGTACGCCGTTGGCGGCCATTATCGGTGTGGTGGCGGGCATCGCGTTTGGCGCGGTTAATATTGGCGCGGAGGGGTTCAGGTAAAGGCTTACAGTCGCGCCTACAGTCAGCAACAGCGGTACTCCCAACAAAGCTTTTTTCACAGGCATCGCTCACAAAAGCTGGCAGCAGCGCACTGCTGCCAGCGGGGTTTACAGGCTGGCGTTTTTAAGGCGATTGGCGTGCTGGCGATAGACACTCACCGGGCTGGTTTCGAACAAGCTGGTCAGGCCGATGACCTGATTAACTTCGTCGAGATGGTTCATCCGATAGTTGTCGCGGATGACTTGCCCTAGGTGTGAACTGCAGCGCCCAACCAAGCCGTCGTTGGCTTCTACTTTGTTAATAATCAGCGCTCCGGCGCCCATCAGTAAGTCGCTTGGATCTAGCAGGTTGGTGAGTGGACTGGTACCGCCCCAAGAGTAGTAATTGACCCCATTGACCTTATAGGCACCTTCACCACAGGCGGTGGTTGGAATGCCCTGCGGAAACTTGCTGTTAAAGCGCGCCGAGCCGGCGCTATTTAACGACTCCAGTGCGCCTAAGGCATTTTGCGCCGAACTGCTTGGATTGCTCGACAGCAGATTAATCAAGCTGGCCAGACCATTGGTTAGCCCTGCTAACAAGGCTTCCCCTGCTGAGCCGGGTTGCACATTACGGATCAAATCAGCTACCGGCGAGCCTTTATGCGGTGAGCCAATGCTGGTGATTGAGGCGACTAAGTCAGGGCGCACAGCGGCGACGTAACGAATGGTCGGGCCACCGTGGCTGTGGCCGAGCAGGTTGACTTTGCTTTGCCCGCTGATAGCGACGATTTCTTCAACCTGGGCGAGCAATTCTTCGCCGCGCGATTCGGAAGTGTTCAGCTGGCTGACCTGGGTGACATAGACCTTGGCTCCGTCTCGGCGCAGCGCCGACGGAATGCCGTACCAGTAATCCACCCCGAGTAATTTATCAAAGCCCAGCATGCCGTGGCTGAGCACTATGGGGTATTTGGTTTGCGTGTAACCACTCGCCGCATTAGCGAGTGAGGGCAGGGCGAGGGCGGAAGCAATGCAGAGTGCGAGCAGGGTTTTATTGTTGTACATAGGCGCTCTCAGTGGCAGAAAACTTTAACGTGGCTGAACTCCTTGATGGCTAGCGCGACATTCCTTGGCGCGTACGACAGCCCAATTGGTATCGCACAATGCATGCCAAAAAGCCGCGCAAAGCCTTGCAGGCTCAGGGCTGGCGGGTTTCCGAAAGCTTACATTTGTACACTGAAAAATAGGAAGGGGAGGCGCCGTTACCGTAAGAAGCCATTGGTGGTGAGAATGGGGCCTCTAGGTAGCAATCCATTTTGTGAATGATGAGTGGATTTTGCCTTCGGCCCATCTAAAGGTCGGCCTAGAGTCCTGATGCTGTGCGTGCATCACTCGTCGAAGCTGCTGTTTATGTGTGCTTTAGCAGATCAAGCTGTCGGCTTGGCGATACAGCATTAACAGCTTGCGGGTGATGCTTTGTTGGATGTCACTGCGTTCGAAACTGGACAGGCGTTCAAGCTTTTGCACCTGCAAACGGTGCAAGTGGATGTAGGGCATTTGCTGGTCGAACTCGCGTAAATCACCCTTCATCATGATCGGTAAAAAGTCGTCACCGATTTTCTTTTGATTGCTGATGATCTGCGCCAAGGCCTGCTTAAACGGCATGGTCTTGGGCCCAGGTTGGCCATCTTTGATCTCGGTGGTTAATAACAAGCCGGGCTTACCCATGACCACCCCCGGCATAACGCAGAGGCCAGTTTTACGGATCGCCACGGCCTCAATGCCATGCAAGGTGTCGTGAAAGGCATAAGGGTTAGGCAGCACGACCATTTTGCGACCCATTTCCGTCGGAAAATGCAGGTTGTAATTGGTGTACAACTGGCTGACCGACTCTGAGTACACGCACAGACGGTTCTCGAACAACTGAATAAAACGCTCAGCCAATTCGCGGCGGCCCATCGCGCCCAAGTCCCAGATCAAGTCTTGGTTTTGCGGCTTAGCCAGATCAACTTCCTGGTGTTCCATGTTGCTCATACTTCCCTCACCGGCCTTCTAGCCAAAGTTTGCTGGGTGAAATTATGCAGTACTGCACGGAGTATTAGCCGCGATGCTCAATGCGCAGACATAGCTGCACTGAGACTAGTCCATCGGGGCACTTATTGGCTCTCGTTCGACACCGTTATGCCGCAGTAACGCGGGAATCGGCTTAATTGCTAATGACGGCAAAATCCGCCGGTTGGATTTGTTACTATGCCGCGCCGCTAACTAGCGGATTTTGCAGCCTATATTTTTAAAAATAGGCGCCAAGGCGATTAATTTCCGCACTTTGAGTGCGTCCTTTCGAGAATCATAATGGATATGTGGCTGGCGTTTCAGGCGTTATTGTTGGGCGTGGTTGAAGGTTTAACTGAGTTTTTGCCGATTTCCAGCACCGGGCACCAGATTATTGTCGCCGACTTAATCGGCTTTAACGGCGATCGTGCCATCGCCTTCAATATCATCATCCAACTCGGCGCGATTTTGGCGGTGGTCTGGGAGTATCGGCGCAAAATTATCGATGTGGTGATTGGTTTACCCAAAGAAGCCGAGGCGCAACGTTTTACCGTCAATTTGATTATTGCCGTGTTGCCGGCGGTGGTTCTGGGTGTGGCTTTTGCTGACGTGATTCATCACTACCTGTTTAACCCAATTACGGTGGCCACGGCCTTGTTAGTCGGCGGCATGATTATGCTGTGGGCTGAACGACGGCAGCATCAGGTCAAGGTTGAGCACGTCGAGCAGATGCGCTGGAGCGATGCCCTCAAGGTTGGCTGCGTGCAGTGTTTGGCAATGATTCCCGGCACCTCGCGCTCTGGTGCGACCATTATCGGTGGCCTGTTGTTTGGTTTGTCGCGCAAAACCGCCACCGAGTTTTCGTTTTTCTTGGCGATGCCGACCATGGTCGGTGCGGCGCTGTATTCGGGCTATAAGTACCGAGAGTTGTTCCAAATGAGCGATCTGCCGGTGTTTGCCATCGGTTTTGTCACCGCCTTTGTGTTTGCCATGATTGCCGTGCGCAGCCTGCTCAAATTTATCGCCAATCACAGCTACGCGGTCTTCGCGTGGTATCGGATTGGCTTTGGGCTGTTGATTCTGGCCACATGGCAGTTTGGCTGGATCGACTGGGCGACAGCCCAAGGCTGAGCGGTACGCCAATGAATAGCGAGCAGAGCGGCCGCTTAAAAAGCTGGAATGACGCCAAGGGCTTCGGCTTTATTCAGCCAGAACTGGGTGGTGCGCCGGTGTTCGTGCATATCTCGGCGATGCGCGGCGAGCAACGCCCGCAACTGGGCGAGCAGGTGCTGTTTGTTGCTAGTAACGATGCCAGCGGGCGTCTGCGCGCTGAGCATATGCGCCTGCCCGGTTTGTGTCTTGATCGCCCAGCCATTCGCCGCAAACCTGCAATGGCACGGGTAAAACCGACTGCAGCGGCGCCCAGAATTAAAACTCGCAGTCTTCAAGCATCAAAATCGGGCATACAGCACCTCGGGTTTAAGTTGCTGCTGCTGGCCGGACTCAGCGTTTTGCCGGTATGCGGCGCGCTGCAATTGCTGCTCGCGCATGGTTTTATCGGCGCGTTAGGGCTTTATCCGGCGGTGAGTCTGGTGAGCTTTTTGCAGTACTGGAATGATAAAAACAGTGCGCAAAAAGGTCGCTGGCGCACCGCCGAGAACACCTTGCAAGTGACTGCGCTGTTAGGCGGTTGGCCGGGCGCTTTGCTGGCTCAGCAGGTGTTTCGGCACAAGACCCGCAAGTTGCAGTTTCAGCTGCCCTTTTGGCTGATTATCGTCGCGCACCAAGTGTTCTGGTTGGACTGGCTGCTGTTTGCTGGCCGTCATTTTGGTGCCCCCCTGCGTGCGCTGCTGGCCCAGTAAAACGCTTAGCTCGCGAGTCAGTTAGTCGAGCAATAAACCAACGCGTTTAAGCTTGGGCAGCCGGCTCACCACCAATTGATGGGAGCGGCGTAACAGTGACTGCAGTTCGGCCTCGCTGAGGGGCACAGGAATGGCCATGCTGATCCAGTGAGCGCGAGCCAAATACGGGGCAGGGCGGATACCCGGACGATCGACCATACCCAAAAATAACTCGCTATCGACCTTAAAGGCCAAACCGCCGCCCATAAAGTCGAGAACCGCAAACATCTTATTGCCCGCCACCGAGAACACCCGATTATTGCCCCATTTCAGGTCTTCACGCACGCCAGGGAGTTGCAGGCAAAACTGGGCGATGGCTTCAGTTGGCATTTTGGCGCTCGGCAGTGACTGGCATGGATAGGCTTAAGCGTTAGCCTAAACCGTCGCAGCACACTCTGTACTCGTTAGTTGTTGGCTTGGCTTTTGTAGGGTGCGTTGGCCACGTAGCGGCGTAACGCACCAGCAGATAGGGCAAGTTCCAGTGCGAAGCGGATTGTCGCAAAAATGGTGCGGTTCGCAGGTTCACCAGCAGCCTACGATGCCCGCGCACTTTCAAAATTTAACGGGTACAAAGCCAAATAAAAACGCCCCGACAAGGCGGGGCGTTTTTAAGCTGCTAGCTAAGCGTCGATTAAACGATCACTCCTTGGCTGCGCAGATAGTCATCGTAGGTGCCGCTGAAGTCGATGATGCCGTTAGCCGACAGTTCGATGATGCGCGTCGCCAGAGAACCTACGAACTCACGGTCGTGGCTGACGAAAATCAGCGTGCCTGGATAGTTTTCCAGCGCCAAGTTCAAGGCTTCGATGGATTCCATGTCCAAGTGGTTGGTCGGTTCGTCCATGATCAGCACGTTAGGCTTTTGCAAGATCAGTTTGCCGAACAACATGCGGCCTTGCTCACCACCGGAGATGACTTTTACCGACTTGAGGATATCGTCGTTGCTGAACAGCATGCGCCCCAGCGTGCCGCGAATCACCTGTTCACCGGTAGTCCACTGACCGATCCAGTCGAATAGATTCAAGTCCTCTTCGAAGTCGTGGGCGTGGTCCTGGGCGTAGTAGCCGAGTTCCGCGCTTTCAGTCCATTTAACCGTACCGGCATCTGGGGTCAGTTCGCCGATCAAGGTGCGCAGCAGGGTGGTTTTACCAATACCGTTCGGGCCGATAATCGCCACGCGTTCGCCGGCTTCAACCTGGAAGCTGAAGTTCTTGAACAGGGCCTTGCCGTCGAAGCCCTTGGCCATTTTGTCGATTATTACGGCCTGGCGATGGAGCTTTTTGTTCTGCTCAAAACGAATGAACGGGCTAACACGGCTGGATGGCTTGACCTCGGCCAGTTGGATCTTGTCGATCTGCTTGGCGCGCGAAGAGGCCTGTTTGGACTTCGAAGCGTTAGCCGAGAAGCGGCTAACGAAGTTTTGCAGTTCGTTGATTTGCGCCTTTTTCTTGGCGTTGTCCGACAGCAACTGCTCGCGCGATTGGGTCGCGGCCGTCATGTACTCGTCGTAGTTGCCCGGGAACAGGCGCAACTCGCCGTAATCCAAGTCAGCCATGTGGGTGCACACGCTGTTGAGGAAGTGACGGTCGTGGGAAATGATGATCATGGTGCTGTTACGCTGGGTGAGGATGTTTTCCAGCCAGCGAATGGTGTTGATATCCAAGTGGTTGGTCGGTTCGTCCAACAGCAACACTTCAGGATTAGAGAACAGCGCCTGCGCCAGCAATACGCGCAACTTCCAGCCCGGCGCTACTTCGCTCATCGGGCCGAAATGCTGCTCCAACGGAATACCCAGACCGAGCAGTAATTCACCTGCGCGGGATTCGGCGGTGTAGCCATCCATTTCCGCGAACTCACCTTCGAGTTCGCCGACCTTCATGCCGTCTTCTTCACTCATTTCAGCCAGCGAGTAGATACGGTCGCGCTCGGCTTTGACCTTCCACAGCTCTTCGTGACCCATGATCACGGTGTCGATCACGGTGAATTCTTCATAGGCGAATTGGTCTTGGCGTAACTTACCCAAACGCACGTTCGGCTCCAGCATCACCTGGCCGCCAGACGGTTCGAGATCGCCACCGAGAATTTTCATAAAGGTGGATTTGCCACAGCCGTTGGCGCCGATCAGGCCGTAACGATTGCCACCGCCAAACTTGACGGAAACGTTCTCGAACAGGGGCTTAGCCCCGAATTGCATGGTGATATTGGCTGTGGAAATCACGAATCAGATCCAGATGTGCGGGCGCGCTAGCGCGAAAGGGGCCAGATTGTACAGGTTTCTAGGCTTTTACGGGTGATCGCAGACAGATGGAGCGCGGAGTTTCTTGGCTAGTCGCGGTAAAACACCTGCACCAAGTGATAGCCAAACGCCGACTTCACCGGGCCATGAATCTCGCGCACGGGCTTTTTGAAAATGATCTGATCGATCACCTTGACCATTTGCCCCGGCCGCACCTCGCCCAGATCGCCACCGCGCTTACCTGACGGACACTGCGAATACTTTTTTGCCAAGGTATCGAACGCCTCACCGGCGGCGATGCGTTTTTTTAACGCGGCGGCTTCTGCTTCGGTTTTAACCAAAATATGCCGCGCCATTGCTTTGGCCATGCTTGGCGTCTCCTGCAAAAAAAGGCCGCCATTATGCCACTAAGCCATTGGTCGCGGGCACTTTGGCTTGCGCTGCAAGGCGCTGAATGTGGCCTAAAGTGATTAGCATTACCCGCACAGGACACCCGTTATGGACCTTACTGCACTGCTGAAAATCTTGGCCAGCCAAGATGGCTCCGACCTGTATTTGGCCACCGGCGCGCCGCCCTGTGCAAAGTTCAGTGGGGTGCTCAAGCCGTTGTCCAGTGAGGTACTTAAAGCTGGGGAAGTGGCTGCGGTGGCCGAGTCGATTATGGATGTGGCGCAGCGTGCGGAGTTTGAGCGTGAGCTGGAAATGAACTTGGCGATTTCTCTACCTGCCGTTGGTCGCTTTCGGATCAATATCTTCAAGCAGCGCAACGAAGTGTCGATAGTGGCGCGCAATATCAAGATGGATATTCCGACCTTTGAAGATCTCAATCTGCCCGACGCGCTACTTAAAACCATTATGGAAAAGCGCGGTCTGGTGCTGTTTGTTGGCGGTACTGGCTCGGGTAAATCAACTTCGCTGGCGGCCTTGATCGATTATCGCAATCGCAATAGCGGCGGCCATATCATCACCATTGAAGACCCGGTGGAGTACGTGCACCGGCATAAAAAATCCATCGTCAATCAGCGTGAAGTCGGCGTCGACACCCGCAGCTTCCAAGCCGCGCTGAAGAACACCCTGCGCCAAGCCCCCGATGTGATCTTGATTGGCGAGATTCGCGACCGCGAGACCATGGAACATGCGCTGGCGTTTGCCGACACCGGCCATTTGGCCATCTCGACCCTGCACGCCAATAACGCTAATCAAGCGCTGGATCGCATCATCAACTTCTTCCCGGAAGAGCGCCGGCCGCAGCTGCTCAACGATTTAGGCAACAACCTCAAAGCCTTCGTGTCCCAGCGTTTGGTGCGCACCTTAGATGGCAAGCGCCGCGCCGCCGTGGAGGTGATGCTTGGCTCACCGACCATTCGTGATTTGATCAAACGTAACGAGTTTCACGAGCTGAAAGAGATCATGGAGAAATCCAAAAATCTGGGGATGCAGACCTTCGATCAGGCTCTGATTGATCTGGTCAACGAGGGCGTTATCGATGAGGAGGAAGCGGTTAAAAACGCCGACTCGGCGAATAACGTGCGCCTGAAACTAAAACTCTATCGCGAAACACCGGCCAGCAAGGCTGCCGCAACACCTGCAGCGCCTCCAGCAACGGCTCCGTCTGCCGTCGCTAAAACCACCGATGCGGCCGCGTGGGGGCTGGAGTTAAAGCTGGAAGAAGTGGAGAAAGAGCAAGCGCCTGAAGATCCCGGCCGCCATGGGATTTAACCAGCGGCGCTGGAAGGCTCTGTTTGCGGGCGGAAAAACTGCAACAGCATTACCAAACCGATAAAACCTATGCAGCTGCCTAGGCACAATAACGCTTCGCCTAGGTGCGGCGGCACGATCAAATAGAAGCCTTTGCCCTTGATCAGTGCGGCGAAGCTCGACACTCCCAAGGGCATTAAATACAGCCGCAGGGTTTGCCAAACGTTGGCCTTTGTCGGTCTCTGGCCAACGCTGAGCAACAAACCACTGCCGATCAACACGCTGATGCCTAGGGAGTTAAGCCATAGCGCCGGGGTAGGGTCGAAATACCGCCACAGAATGCACAGATACCAAATCAGGTAACACCAGAGCACCATACTGGCGGGCTTGAGTGTGCGTAAATAGTTCAGCATCGAGTAACTCCAAGGCCCACGAATACACGCCTAGCTCAGGAGTAAGCACAAGCCTTGCCAATCAGCTTTGTAGCTCGGGTAAATCAGCAAACAATGCCAGCGCCTGTGGATTAGCTAACGCATCGGTGTTTTTTACCGGCAAGCCATGCACCACATTGCGCACCGCCAGTTCGACGATTTTGCCGCTGATGGTGCGCGGAATATCGGCCACTGCGATGATTTTGGCCGGTACATGGCGAGGGGTGGTGTTGCTACGGATCACCTGACGGATCTCAGTCTGCAAAGCGTCGGTCAGAACCTCGCCCTCACGTAGGCGCACGAACAGCACCACCCGCACGTCGTCATCCCACTGCTGGCCGATGGCGATGGACTCCAACACGGCTTCGATTTTTTCCACTTGCCGATAAATTTCGGCGGTGCCAATGCGCACACCACCGGGGTTGAGCACCGCATCGGAGCGGCCGTGAATCACTAAACCGCCGTGCTCGGTCACTTCGGCGTAATCGCCTTGCGCCCAGACCCCGGCATAGTGCTCGAATTAGGCGGCGTTAAATT
>JAIETJ010000062.1 GCA_019745275.1 Pseudomonadaceae bacterium
GCGCCTCGGCGGGCGGATCTGCCGCTTTCACCTGCCGGCAGCGCCTGATGCTGCATTGACCGAGCTGATGCTCTGGCACGGCGTTGACGACTGGCGAGAGGCCATTCAGACCCTGCTGCTTCGGCTGCACGAGGCAGGGCCTGAGGCGTCCGCGCCTTTCCTTGCCGTGTCACGACACAAAATAAGCGTATCCGCAAAAGTGTCACGCCAACTCGCCGAGTTCGTGGCGCCTGCCGAAGCCGAGTAACCCACACCCTTATTGCTGCATCCGGTCACGGAGGGCGGCGCCTGACTGGAGAACGACCATGCAAAATGTGATTTACGCCGGGCTGCGCAATCCTGCGCGCGACCAGCAGATATTCGACACCCTGAAAGGCATGTCTGTTGGCGAAGCTGCCGAGCACTTTGGTTTGGCGCCGAGCACGGTTCGCGCAGCAGCAAAGCGGATCGCCGACCTGGCCGTGTTTGACCTGAAGTTGCAGGGGGGGTAAGACCATCCCTGTTGGTCACATCGCGGCCAAGTCTTTCCGGCGTGCCGCGCTTGGCGCCTACCGCCACTTCTGCGGGACGTTCCGAAGCCTTGAGCTTCCGCAGTGGGCAGTTACCGACGGGGTGGCAACCATCTCGATTCAGGAGTTGCGCGACCTTGATGTTGGTGTCGCCTCCGTCACCGAAGACGATCACGCCTAGTACCGCCCTACCCGGCCAGTTAATAGCCGCCTGATGCAGCCGGCCGAGCGGGCGGCGACCAATCATAACCAAATTCACACCTCGCCAACTGGCGAATGGGGGAAGTCATGCCCGAAGAAAAGAAACAACAGTCATTCCTGCGTGACGTTGCTGAGCATGCTATCGAGGTCGTCCGTGATGACGGGGTTTACCGGCACATCCGACTCAAGAAGCCGGGTACCACCTGCATGCACTTTGACCTCATAACGTGGCCCGGATACCTCTGTTACACGGGCGACATGGGCACCTATGTGTTCCAGCGCCTGCGCGATATGTTCGAATTTTTCCGGACAGATCAACAGCGTGCCAATCCTGGCGAGCTGCGCATAAATCTCAGCTACTGGTCAGAGAAGCTGACGGCCGTTGACGGAAGCCGCCATGCTGGCAGCGCCACAGAGTTCAGCGAAGAGAAGTTCACCAAGGTCATCAAAGAGCAGCTTGTAACGTGGATGCGCGAAAGCGGGCTTAACCGCGAGGGACGCAGTGAGCTGCGCAAGTCCATCGAAGAGGACGTTCTTTATTACACCGGCAGCGGTGACGAACACCGTCTATACCGGGCGGCCAATGAGTTCAGCGCTGAAATTGACGGCCAGGAATTCCAGTTTGAAGACCTGTGGGATCACGACTTCACCGAGTACACGCATCGCTTTGTCTGGTGCTGCTATGCCCTGACCTGGGGCATTCAGCAATACGACGCACTGAAAACAGTGGCCCCGGCGGCTGAGGTAGCGGCATGAGCATGCAGTCATCAGCAACCGCCAGCCACATAGATGCGCTGTGCTCCAAACAGACCGTCGCGCCGCAATCCATGCAGGCGGCGCTGCAAATTATTGCGGAGAAAGATGCGCGGATTGCTGAGCTTGAGGCATCTATTTTTGGGCTCCGCTCCGATGTGTCTAGGCTGCGAATCAAAAATAAGACTTTCTCAGACGCCTGGGGTTCAGAAGGCGAAGCAATCGCCGAACTCGCCGCTATCAAGGCGCAGGAGCCGGTGATTGATGCGCCATACGGCGGAATCTTGCGTATCGAAGCTGGCAACCTGCCTGACAGCTGGGTGCGGATCAATCCGTGCAAGCTCTACGCCGCGCCAGTTGCCAAGCCGCAAGTGGTGATGCCTGATCTTTGGCAGTCGGCAGTCAACAACGTGGCCGGCTATGCGCACCTGTACAGCAGCGGCTACGGGATAATCTGCGAAATCAGGGCAGAAGTCGCCCGCCTAAACGCTGCCGACCACGCTGAAGGTGGCGTATGAGCATAGTGAGCCGAATTTACTCAGCAAAGCCTGTCAGCGAAGCCGTTGAGGCCGCTTACAATTCCTTTGACATTTCTGTTGGCAAGGCAATCGATCAGGCAAAGGATGATGGACTTCCTCAGGCGCTATTGGTGGCCGCGCTAACTGGGCACCAGCATCTGCAAATAGATTGCATGCTCAAAAATAGGGGTGGCCAAGATGAATAGCCAAGTGCTGATAGATCGGGAGTTGCTGGAGCGATTAGCAATTCAGCGGAAACCGGATGGATGGTTAGAGCTGAACACTGCTACGGCTTTCACGGCCGCTAAAGAACTGCGCGAAATACTGGATGCCACGCCCGCCCCTATTCCTGATGCCGGGGAAGGGGTCGAGGCATGGTTTACCGAAGACTATCTAACGGATAAGTCGGCTACAACCTACGATCCTGTTGTCGCTGATCGTTGGCGCACAAAAGGCTGGCCGGTTACTCGACTCGTCAGCGCCTTGCAGGCTAGCGCAATGGCCGTGCCGGATGGGTGGCAGTTGGTACCGGTTGAGCCGACCGAATTGATGATCCGGCACGGCGACCAAAATTATAGCTGGAGCGTGGCGAATATTTACCGCGCCATGCTCGCCGCATCCACTGCACCGGGATATAGCCAATGAGCGGGATTAAGCGGTACAAACTACAAGCAGCCTATAGAGACTGCCGTTTGGCAGACGATACGCTAATAGTCACACTTGAAGACCACCTAGCCAGCCATGCCTGCGATGAGGCGGTTGAGCGGGCGGCGTTTGAGGCTGAATATCCAGACCTAACTAAAAAACGCTGCGTAAACGCGCCCGATGTTTATTGGTCAGCAATGACGCAAAACAGGTGGGCGGACTGGATTCGGTGCGCCAAATCCCGCGCCAAGCGGGCTGGGGGTGCTTGATGATTACCAGCGAAGAAATCGCCGAATGGCGAGCGCTGCAAGGCGAGGGGATGGTTAGCGCAATTGGCGAGTACACGCCGCCCGAGTTCTGGCTAGTGCTTGATGATCTTGATGCGGAGCGTGCCAAGGTGGCGGAACTGGAGAAAGCGTTAAAGCTCGTCCAGTCTCATGCGTTTACGGCGTGGCAGCGAGGAAATCAGGCCGGCATTTCGTCGAATGCCCGAGCCGTTCGCGAGGCCGTTGATGCCATGAACAAGGCAAGACAGGTAACGCTTGATGAGAACGCGATATTCACTGACCTGCTTGAGCGCGCAGAGGGTCGAGTAGGCCAACTGGCAGCGCTGTTGCGCGAGGCGCACGACACATATCGAGCGGCAATCCACTGGGAAGACCTGCGCGGCACCATGAAACGCATCAGTACCGCCCTGGCCGAACTCACTCCGCAATAACCCAAAACTCAAAATTACCGAAAATTGAAACCGCCGGCAGTGCCGGCGGCGAGGATTTGTTATGTCTGAAGATCGTGAATTGCTGGAGATGGCGGCGAAGGCTGCTGGATTTGAGGACGCAAGAGTCACGATGTGCATTGTAAGTGGGTCTATTAAGCTAAGGGTCGTCAATGCCGGCTCGATACGGCTGTGGAACCCACTAACCGACGACGGTGACGCGCTGCGGCTTGCGGTGAAGCTCAGTCTTCTGGTTGAGTGCTATACGGGCGTCAAGATTCATCCGCTGTACGACGCAAGCAATATTACTGATGTTCGTAGCGTTGAATTTGACGACATCGCTCTTAGCGAGGCGCATGGCGATGACCCATACGCAGCCACCCGCCGCGCCATCGTTCGCGCAGCAGCAGCTATCGGCAAAGCCCAAGCCTAACCCCATCACGCGCCCGGCTAAGGCTGGGCGGGAGGTAAATTTATGCACATCCAATTTCTTAGCCCTGCCGAGGTGCGCGAACTTACCGGGGCGGGCACAAAGGCCGGCCAGATTCTTAACTTGAAGCGCAACGGCGTGCGGCACACTATAAAAAAGAATGGATGGCCAAGCGTTACCGCTGCGGCGGTGACAGCAATAGGTTCGATTGAAACTGAAAAAGCAGCGTGGATACCGCGCAAGGCAGGCTGACATGGGGCGCCGCCCAACAAAGCCAGGCGCTATTGCGCGCCTGCGGGAACGCCAGCGCGGCGCTACCACTTACTATTTTTATGATGCTGGCGGCACGCCCCGCAAAGAAATATCGCTCGGCAAAGATTACGGCCTAGCAATCATGGAATACGCGCGGCTTGAGCGTGACCGCACGGCGGACGCTATTGTCGAAAAGGTGCTGACCTTCCGCTATGTGGCCGACCGCTACCTGGTTGAAGTCGTGCCATCCAAGGCGCCGGCCACTCAGAAAGACAACCAGCGTGAGCTAAAGAACCTGATTGCCTATTTCGACGACCCGCCCGCACCGCTCGACGCCATCGAACCGCAGCACGTTAGGCAGTATCTGCGCTGGCGGCAATCCGCACCCGTGCGCGCCAACCGCGAGAAAGCCTTGCTCAGCGCGATCTGGAACTATGCACGCGAAACTGGCTATACATCGCTTGCCAATCCATGCGCCGGCGTCAAAGGCAACAAGGAGCAAGGCCGAGGGGTCTACGTTGAGGACAGTTTGTTTCAGAGCGTCTATGAGGTTGCTGATGTTGGACTTAAAGACGCAATGGACCTTGCGTATCTGACCGGTCAGCGGGTAACCGATACACGCCTGATGGACGAGCGAGACGTGCGAGACGGGCAAATCTGGATCAAGCAAGCAAAGACCGGGGCCAAGCGTCGTATTGAAATAATCGGGGAATTGGCAGAACTGATTAGCCGAATCAAGGCGCGCAAGGCTGCCCATAAGGTCAGGTCTACGCGGTTGATCGTCACGGAGGATGGCACACCAATGTCGGCGGCGATGTTGCGGGGTCGGTTTGACCTTGCCAGGACGGCGGCCAAGGTAGACAAAAAGCTGTTTCAGTTGCGCGACTTGCGCGCTAAGGCCGGCACGGATAAGGCTGAGTCAAGCGGCGATATCATGCAGGCAAGGGACCAGCTCGGGCATACAACGGTCGTCATGACGGAGCAATATATCCGTGAGCGCAAGGGCAAAAAAGTTACCCCGACTCGATGAATTGCGGAAAAGTCTTAAAATTGCGGAACTGAAACAACAAGGGCCTGCTAGCGTAAACGCCTGCAAGCCCTTGATTTTGAATGGTGCCCGAAGCCGGGGTCGAACCGGCACGTCCTTACGAACGAGGGATTTTAAGTCCCTTGCGTCTACCGATTTCGCCATTCGGGCGGTAGCACAGGTGTCACTTCGTTGCGGTTGCAATACGCGGTGTTGCTGGCGCCACAACGAGGGCTGAAATATATACAGCCAGCGGCGTTGACGCAAGGTCAAATAGCTCGCCAAAGCGTTTTAAACGCTCAATCATTCAATATAAAAAAAGCCCCGTAAATCAGTGATCTACGGGGCTTTTAATATGGAGGCGCGACCCGGAATCGAACCGGGCTAGCTGGATTTGCAATCCAGTGCATAACCGATTTGCTATCGCGCCTTAAAGCAAACAGGCCGTATTAACGGCCTGTTTAATTTGGAGCGGGAAACGAGACTCGAACTCGCGACCCCGACCTTGGCAAGGTCGTGCTCTACCAACTGAGCTATTCCCGCGTTTTGGTGGCGCCATTCTATACGATCACAACAACTCGTCAAGCCCTTGATTCAATATACTTTATTTCTTTTCAGGGGTACTGCTCAGGTGCGGCCAGGCAGCCCGTAAATACTGCGCCATCGACAGCAAGGTAAGCGCCGAGGAGATATACAACAGGCCATAGCCAACGGCGACCCAAGGTGAAAACACGGGTGGCACGGCTAACAAAATCACTAAGGCGAGCATTTGCGCAGCGGTTTTCCACTTGCCGAGGTCAGAAACCGCCACTTGCGCACGCGCACCAATCTCGGCCATCCATTCGCGCAAGGCGGAAACCACAATTTCACGACTAATAATGATGATCGCCGGCAGGGTCAGCCATAGGTTGTGGTGCGCCTCAACCAGCAGCACCAAGGCCACTGCGACTATCAGTTTGTCGGCCACCGGATCGAGAAAGGCACCGAATGGGGTGCTTTGCTGTAAGCGCCGAGCCAAGTAGCCATCCAGCCAATCGGTCGCGGCGGCAAACGCAAACACTGCACTCACGGCCAGCGGACTAGGGCTCCAGGCAGCCGGCAAATAAAACAACAAGACAAAAACCGGAATCAGTAACACGCGTAGAACGGTAAGCAGGTTGGGGATATTCATCAGTACGACAGGTCCGCAAGGTGGTCTGGGATTCTACCCGCTGCAGTCTACTCACTGTGCAACGCGGCATAAATTAACTCTGCAAGTTTTTTACTGATGCCGGGAGCTTTAGCGATCTCATCAGAACTGGCGCGACCCAACTCGTGCAACCCACCAAAATGCTTGAGTAGTTCGCGCCGCCGCGCCGGACCGACCCCTGCGACATCTTCCAAGCTCGAGGTACGCCGCGCTTTGCCGCGCCGTGCGCGGTGGCCAGTTATGGCAAAACGGTGCGCCTCATCGCGCACCTGTTGAATCAAGTGCAAGGCGGGCGAGTCGCCGGGCAGGGTAAATTCGTGGGCGGCATCGTTCAAGTACAGAGTCTCTAGCCCCGGCTTACGGGTAACTCCCTTGGCCACACCGAGCAAAATCAGTTTAGGCACAGCCAATTCAAGCAGCACTTCTTGAGCCATCTTCAGCTGCCCCTTGCCACCATCGACCAAGAGAATATCCGGCAACTTGCCCTCGCCCTCTTTGGCCCGGGTAAAACGTCGCGTCAGCGCCTGATGCATGGCGGCGTAATCATCACCACCGGTAACGCCCTCGATGTTGTAGCGCCGGTAATCGGACTTCAACGGACCTTCTGGGCCGAACACCACGCATGAGGCCACCGTTGCCTCACCGCTGGTATGGCTAATGTCAAAACACTCGAGGCGTTGCGGTAACCGCTCAAGACCCAAGGCTTGCGCCAGCGCTGTGAAGCGTGCGGCCAAATGCTGGCGATTAGCCAAGCGCGAGATTAATGCTTGCTCGGCGTTAGTCACCGCCATTTGTTGCCAGCGCGCCCGAGTGCCGCGCACCCGATGAGCGATGCTCAGGGCGTGCTGGCGGGACTCAACCAGTGCGTCAATCAGTGCTGGGAAATCTTCGTGGACGACATTGACGATCAGTTCAGCGGGCAACTCACGCTCATGACTACCCAGATAGTACTGAGCTAAGAACGCCGACAGTACCCCACTACCCTCTTCCTCAATTGCCACCTGCGGGAAGAAGTTTTTGCTGCCCAGCACTCGCCCGCCGCGCACGCTGATTAGATGCACGCAGGCACCGCCCGGATTGACGATGGCGGCGATTACATCGACGTCGCCGCTGCCACCCTCCATGCTTTGCTGGTCCTGCACGCGGCGCAGCAAAGCCAGCTGATCGCGCACCTCGGCGGCCCGCTCAAACTCAAGCTGCTCGGCAAAGCCCTGCATGCTCAGCGATAGCTCATCACTCAGGGCATTACTGCGACCCTCGAGAAACATCGCCGAACGGCGCACATCGGCCGCGTACTCATCGGCCTCGACCAAACCGACACAAGGGGCTTTGCAACGTTTGATCTGATACTGCAAACAGGGCCGACTGCGATTATTGAAAAAACTGTCTTCGCACTGGCGTACCTGAAAGGTTTTCTGCAGCAGGTTAAGACTTTCGCGAATCGCCCCAGCGCTGGGATAAGGCCCAAAATAACGGCCCTTAGCTTTTTTCGCGCCACGATGCAAGCTCAATCGCGGGAAGGCGCCGTCCGAGAGCAGCACGTAGGGATAGGACTTATCGTCGCGCAGGAGGATGTTATACGGCGGACGCGAAGCCTTAATCAGCGTTTGCTCGAGCAACAGCGCTTCGGTTTCATTGGCGGTAATGGTGGTTTCGATCTGCGCGATCTTCGCCACCAAGGCGGCCGTCTTCGGCGCTAAGCCGGTTTTGCGAAAGTAACTGGAGAGGCGTTTTTTGAGGTTTTTCGCCTTGCCGACATACAGCAGTTGCGCCTGCGCATCGAACATCCGGTAGACCCCCGGATGGCTGCTGCAAACGGCTAAAAACGCGGCCGAATCAAGCGTGCTAGCGGGCTCAGTTGACGACATCGACCATGCCATGACGCACCGCGAGCAGGGCCAATTCAACATCACTGCTGATCGCCAGCTTGTCGTAAATTCGATAGCGATAGGTGTTGACGGTTTTCGGCGATAAACAGAGCTTGTCGGAGATGCTCTGGACCTTTTGACAGTTAGCTATCATCAGGGCGATTTGCACCTCGCGCTCGGACAACAACTCAAAGGGTGAGCCATTGGTTTGCGGCTCAAACGCCTTTAGGGCTAGCTGCTGGGCAATTGGCGGACTGATGTAGCGTTGCCCGGCGAACACCATGCGGATCGCCCGGACCATCTCATCCAGCGCCGCACCCTTGGTCAAATAGCCGGCGGCGCCGGCTTGCAGCAACCAGGTTGGAAAAGGATCTTCTTCACAGGCGGTGACGGCCAAAACCTTGATATCTGGGTGGCTGCGAATTAACTTGCGGGTGGCTTCCAAGCCGCCGATACCGGGCATTTTAACGTCCATCAAGACCACGTCAGGCTTGAGTTCGCGAACCTTTTTCAGCGCTTCTTCACCACTTTCAGCCTGCCCAATTACCTGCAAGCCATCGATATCGGCCAGCATGCGGGTGATCCCGGCGCGCACCAAATCGTGGTCATCAACCACCAACACCTTAATCAAATGCCACCTCACCTAACCGACCAAACAAAGCGCTAGCCGGCATAAAGCCATCAATCAACGCGGGTTAAATAGCTTACCAACTTAGCCAAACGGTAAACACCCTTTGTTGGCACCCGCAGTGAACGCTGATTGGCGTATAACCTCTACTACTCAGACCATGTAGCACCGGAGTTTCCAATGATTTACCGCTCGCTCGGCCAAACCGATATTCAAGTCAGCGCACTGGCGCTGGGCAGCATGACGTGGGGTGAGCAGAATACTGAGAGCGACGCTTTTGCCCAGATTCAGCACGCACAAGCCGCGGGGATCAACTTTATCGATACCGCCGAGATGTACCCCGTACCGCCCAAGGCAGAGACCTATGGTGCAACCGAGCGAATTATCGGCAATTACTTCAAACGCTTTGGCGGCCGTAGCGACTGGATCGTGGCCAGCAAGGCGGCGCCACCGGGCAATGGCATGCGTTATATCCGTGGCGGCAACAACCACTTCGATCGCGCCAACCTAAATGCCGCGGTCGACAGCAGCTTGCAACGCCTGCAAACCGACTACATCGACCTCTACCAACTGCATTGGCCAGACCGCAGCACCAACTACTTCGGGCAAATGGGTTACCAGCACGACGCCAATGCCCAGCAAACGCCGATTGAAGAAACACTTGAGGCGCTGACCGAACTGGTACAGAGCGGCAAGATTCGCCATATCGGCTTGTCTAATGAAACGCCTTGGGGCGTGCATCGTTTTTTACAGTTAGCGCAGAGCCAGGGATGGTCGCGGGTGGTGTCGATTCAAAACCCTTACAACCTGCTCAATCGCAGCTTCGAAGTGGGTCTGGCAGAAATGGCCATTCGCGAACAGATGGGCTTGCTGGCCTACTCGCCAATGTCCTTCGGGCTACTTTCGGGCAAATACGAACACGGCGCATGGCCGGCTAAGGGCCGCTTAACGCTGTTTGAGCGTTTTCAGCGCTACAACAACCCGCAAGCCCGCAGCGCCGCCAGCGCCTATATCCAACTGGCCCAGCAACACGGCATTGACCCAGGGCAAATGGCCTTGGCCTTCGTCACTGCCCAACCGTTTGTCACCAGCAACATCATCGGGGCGACCAACTTAGAACAACTCAGCAGCAATCTGGCCAGCATTCACCTCAGCTTGAGCGCCGACCTATTGGCTGCGATTGAGCAGATTCATCACCAGCAACCTAATCCGGCCCCTTAATCCGGCCGACGGCTACCCGACCCCAAACCCACGATTCAACCCGCAAGGAACTGCATGCGCCGGCTCTATATCGACACCGAGTTCACCCAACTAAACAGTGCTCGCCAGCTCATCTCGCTAGCCTTGGTCGATGCCCACGGCCACGAGTTTTACGTTGAGATCAACGATACCTGGACAGAACAAGACTGCTCCGACTTCGTCAAAGAGATCGTTCTGCCCCAGTTGGATCTAAGCGCGCTGGGGCTGCCAGTCCAGCAAGCACGTAGCGCGCTGAAAGCCTTCTTGGCGAGCCTCGGCCCAGTGGAAGTCATCGGCGACGCCCTGGCCTGGGATTGGCCACTGTTCTTAGAACTGCTTGGCCCTGACGGCCTGCCCGCGAACGTGCTGGGGTGCCGAGAGATCGCCCCAGAATCCCTGGGACTGAGCGTCGACCTGCAACAGTTGTTGGCCAGCGCGCCGCATCACGCCCTGCTGGATGCGCGAATTTTGGCTGAGATTTATCAAGCGTATTTACCCTAGCCGATGAGTGTTAGCTGACCTCGACGACCCAGCCGAGCCCCAGCGCCAAAGGCTGACGCAGAACAGGCGCCTGTAGCGGTGTAAATTGGCAAAGGCTGTTAACCGCCGATCAACGTTTAAAAAGCCCCCAAGGGTCGATAAACAGGGCTGGCTTGTCTTGGGTTTTAAACAAATCCAGGGTGATAAACTGCACGCGATACACCGGCAATTCCAGTTCCGGCAACGTGACCACAAAGCCATAGCTGGTGAGCAAATTATCCGCGGCCTTAAGCTTGGCCATGATCGCGTCTGGGATCCCGTCGCGGGCATAAAACTTGTTCTCATAGGTACCGACCACCTCAGTGTCAGCCTGCTCGGCGAGCCCAAGGTGCTGGATAATCTGCGCCTTGACCAAGGTTTCGATTTCGACCTGAGAGTATTTTTCCGGATCGAATGAAATCGGTTCGGTAACGAAATAATGGATGCGCTCAGCGGCATTACCAATGATTTCTTTAACCACTATCTGGTGCGGCGTGGTGCGCTGATTAGACTCAAACAGCGAAAAGTCACGATTGCTAAACACACATTTCACATTAGCCCCCCCTCAATGCGTTAGGCCGGCGCAGCTAGTAACGCGGCCAACACCCGGTGCCGGCTCACCCACTCAACTCGTTGGGCGCACATAGGCACCGGCATAGCCACGGTCCGGATCGCCATACAGTTGCATCAAATAGCTTTGCTCCGCCGCCCACTGCATCCACGCGGTGAGCGCTGGTGCCGTACCGTTTAACACCCCCACTTTGGTCAGCCCAAGCCGTGCCTCGCGCCGGGTGTAAATGATCGGCATATTGAGCATGGCTGAAGCCTCCGGCAACTCCGGAACGAAGCGATCCATGGCGTCCTTAAACGGGTGACCGGCGATTTCAATACTCGGCAATCCGTTGATAACTGCAACAGCCGCATTAATTTTACTGAGCATCTGCGCGGGCGAAATACCTTGGAACTTTGCTCGACTGTTAATCCGCGACTGACGCACCTCGTGCGGCTCAACGCCGGGACAGTGGCCTTGATAAGCATGATTCAGGCAATGATCGGAAGCGGCAATGATGCTCAGGGCCTTGCTCTGCGCGACGCCCAAAAACGCACACACTTGACCGATGCTTGAGCCCTGCCAATAGCGTTCAGCCGGCAGGCTGTAGCCCGGATCGCCCGGTTTGTGGTGGTCAGCCACCAAGTGCTGCGCACAGCGCAAGGCCGGCACCGAGCACTCGACCCAGACCACCGGTTGCGTCCAGTCGATCTCGCCGCTTAACGCGTCAGCCACGTAGGCGTTGCCACTGATTACTCGCCGCCCGCCAAGTTTCGCGTGGGTAAAGTGACGCTTATGCTGAGTGAGCAACTGCTCAATAGTGTGCATCTCTGGATCGAGAGCACCGAGGATGAATTGCATACAACTACCTTTAGGCCAAGCTCTTGGCGCAAATCAAAATACGCCATCAGCATGCATTATGGACACTATGGGGAGCTACCGACACTGACGCACGCAGCGGCGCCTAAACCATCACTTAGAAACGAAGCTGACAGGTGCGAAAACAGCTCAACGCCGATCCGGCTATTAGCCCCCTGCAAACTAGGCCGACCACAGCGGCGCTGATGTGACGAGCTGACTTGGCCCTGAGTAAGGTAAAATCGCCAATCACTGGCACTGCTCGCACAAGGACAACAACTATGTTCATCATCGCCTCGGTTCGACGCTTTGCCGCGCTCGCGCTGCTGCTGGTAGTTGCCAGCACAGCCGCGGCCAACGAGCAGGCGCAATTGGTTGAGTCGATCAACGCCTATCGCAATCAAATTCAACGCTGTGCGGGTCAAGCCTCGCCGGAACTGCCGCCGCTGGCCATCGATCAGCGCCTCGTCCTGCCCCTGAACACCCTCGGCGATCTGCAACAAGCCCTAGCGCGGGCACGTTATCCGATGACCAGTGTTCAGGCCATTAGCTTATCCGGCCCGCGCGATGTGCAATCGGCCATGACCGCACTGCAGGAGAGCTTTTGTCAGGTGCTGCTGGACCCGCAGTTCGTCGATATCGGCATGAACCGCGACGGTCGCGAATGGCGCATCGTATTGGCCCGCCCACTACTGTCTGCACGCCTGGCTGACTGGCAAGCGGAGGGGCAGAAAATGCTCGAAACGCTCAACCTCGCTCGCGCCCAAACACGCCAATGTGCTACCCAAACTTTTGCCGCCAGCCCGCCGTTAACCTGGAGCACGACCCTAGCAACGGCCGCCGAGAGCCATTCGCGAGCCATGGCCAATCACAACTTCTTCGATCACAAAGACCTCGATGGCCGCACGCCTAGTGATAGAGCTGAACTGGCCGGTTATAGCGCTCAACTGATTGGCGAGAACATCGCAGCCGGCCACGACAGCGCGAGCAAAGTCGTCGAAGGCTGGCTGGCCAGCCCCGGCCATTGCGCCAACCTGATGAACCCGCAGTTTCGCGAACTGGGCGCGGCCTATGCCATTGACCCAAAGAGTGACGCCGGCATTTACTGGACCGCGCTGTTCGGCGCCCCGTAATCGCGTTTAGCACAGCACGATTAGGCAGCGCAGGGAAAAATCCTCGCCCATCCCGAAGGCGGTTGTGCGCCCTGCTTTAGCCCAATGTACCAACAATAGCGACTGGACGATTGCAGACATCCGGCCGCTACCAAGCAACGATGTAGCCTGCGGCGCATGGGTAAACGCATACTCATCACGGCGCCTACTGCGCTGCGCAGACAACGCAATGGTGCGCTCTAGTTAGGCTGGCTCGCCGCATCTACCGATCAAGGGCTCTTATGCAAGTCGACATATCCTTAACCGACCAGATTCACCCCGACGAAGTGCTGGAAATCTATCGTGCCAATCAATGGTCATCGGCCGACAAGCCCGAGGCACTGCTGGCCGCACTACGCAACTCGCACAGCCTGGTGACAGCGCGCAGCGCAGGAAAACTACTGGGGCTGGGCAATGCTATTTCGGACGGTTTTTTGGTGGTGTACTTCCCGCATATGCTGGTCCACCCGCAGTATCAGGGGCAGGGCATCGGCCGGCAGATGATGGCCGCGCTATTGGACAAATATGCCGGCTTTCATCAGCAGATGCTCACCGCAGACGGTAAAGCCGTGGCCTTTTATCAGTCGCTCGGTTTCGTTCACGCAGGCAAAACCGAGCCGATGTGGATCTACGCCGGCAGCGAGCATTGATCTGCAGTCAATGCTCGCCGCAATAAGTAACGGCGACCTAGGTCGCCGTTACTTATTGCCCATAATGCCGGCTTAAACCGGCCGGCACGGCACTGCTGGCGCAGGCTTGCCAAGGGCCTTGGGGCTGCACCGCCCAACTCCAGCCGTTATTCCAGCGATAGTAAGTGCGCTGGCGGTAATACACGCCGGGGATATTTTCCAACACATGCACGCCGAGCTGCCCATCCCAATGACTCGGCCCTTGCGGTGGCGGCGCGAAATGCGGATGCGGCTTGCTGCTCGGCGCACTGCTGCTGCCCGGCGCTTGATGCGGTTGCAAGCTACAAGCACTAAGCCCCAGCAGCATGGCAACCAGCAACAAGCGACTGGCGCGAATCAGGGTAGATGCACTCACTGATCGGCGCTGTCGATCAGCAATTGCTGCACGTCGCGGCTATTGCTGGCCAGCGGCTGACTACGCACCATCCACTCACCGGCCTTGGCATCGCCGGCTCGGGAGATTCGCGCTTGCAACTGCACGCGAGGGAAGTTCGACAGCTTCAGTTGCGGCATCATCGCATCGCTATCGGACAGGCTCACCTCGGCGGGCAAATCGGCCACGGTTAGGCGCTTGACCGCCAAGGGCATCGGCGGCCCTTCGCTGGCCTTGGCGAAGATAAATACGCTGTCGCCGGGCAGAACTTTATCCTTCAGGGCCGGGGCCAAGCTGACCCGCACCTTCAAGCTGGTGCCGTCAGCCACGGCCGTTGCAACAGGCTCAGCTGGCAAACTTTGCCCGGCGCTGAGCATTTGCTCCAAGGCTCGCGCGATGCCGTCCTCAAGCGGGGCGCGAGAAGGATCGCCGGCGGGCAGTTGCGCCACCAAGCGTCGCCAAAACACCACGGCATCGTTGAAGCGTCCCGCCTCGAAGGAGGCAATGCCCAGCAAGCCAAGGCTGGTGGTTTCTTGCGGATCGGCTTTTAAGGCTTCATCGGTAAGTGTTTGCAGCTGCGCCGACCATTGTTTGTCGGCAGCAAAATACAGCGCTTGCGCCCATTGGCCGAGCAGTTCTGGCTGGCGACCGGCATTATTTACCGCTTTTTCAAACGCTGTAGCGGCGTCCGCCGGGCGACTTTGCGCCATATAGGCACGACCTAGAAAGTACCAAGCCTCGGCTGAGTCCGGCTGCAGTTGTACGGCTTGCTCAAGGCGCGTGGTCATTTCAGCAACTGACTGCGGCGCTTGGGCAAATTGCCGGCTCAGCGCTACTTGGTCGCTCGCGCCCCAATGCAGATACAAGCCCAAACCCAGCACCGGCACCAGCAGCGCGGCGGTGATCGGCAACCACCGCCCAAGCCGCGCAGTACGCTCGGTTTCGCAACCCTCGGTATCGGCCAGCAGTTCACGGGCGGCTTGCGCTTGAGCCTGTGCGGCTTGTTCTGCGGTCAGCACGGCGGCGCTCACCTGCGCCTGCAACTCGGCCACACGCTCTTGGTACAGCGCCACATTTAAGGCGGTGCGATCTTCTTCGGTTTGCGCTTTACGGCCACGCAACAGTGGCACTAGCAATACGGCGAGGGCGACCAGCAACAACAGGCTGGCGGCGATCCAGAAATCCATCATGGGGCTTATTTATCCAGCTGATTGGTGGTGGGCGACGGGCTGTCGAGCGACTTGCTATTGAGCAAACTGGCGAGGCGCTCGCGCTCATCAAGGCTGAGCTCGGCTTTGCTAGCGTCGTAACGACGGCGGCGACGAACAATCAGCAGCAGCGTCATGGCGCCGACACTGAGTAAACCGGCCGGGCCGTACCATAGAATTAAGGTGCGGGTGGTCAGCGCTGGCTTGTAGCGCACAAATTCGCCATAACGGCTGACTAGATACTCGACGATTTGCTCATCGCTCTGGCCTTCTTGCAGCATGCGATAGATCTCGCGGCGCAAATCCATGGCGATCGGCGCGTTGGAGTCGGCCAGATCTTGGTTTTGACACTTAGGGCAGCGCAGCTCTTTGATCAAGGTGCCGAAACGCTCACGACTGGCTTGGTCGGTGAACTCGTAGGTATCAATAGCGGCGTGCGCCACACCGGTGAACAGCAGAGCGCACAACACCGAGCTAACTAACCGATTCATGGCCGCGCCTCGTCCACCAGGCCCTGATAGAGCCCAGCTAATTGCTCACGCCAGACCTGCGTATCAATCACGCCGACATATTTGTGGCGGATGATGCCGTTTTTATCGACCAAGAACGTCTCAGGCGCACCATACACACCCAAGTCCAAACCGAGACTGCCCTTGGCATCATTGATATTCAGCTGATAAGGGTCATGTAAATCGACCAGCCATTTTTGCGCCGCCGCGTTGTCGTCTTTGTAATTAACGCCAATGATGCGCACCCCTTGAGCACGCAACTCAGTCAGAAACGGGTGCTCGGCGCGGCACGCTGGGCACCACGTGGCCCAGACGTTAACCAACGCCGGTTGGCCCTTGAGATCGGCCAGAGTGATCACTTGGCCACCGCTAACAGCGGGCAAGCTAAAGGCTGGGAATGGCTTATCGATCAAGGCCGAAGGCAACTCCGTCGGATTCAAATACAGACCACGATAGAGAAATACCGCCACGCCTAAAAACAACGCCAGAGGTAATAACAGCAACGCCCGTTTCATGCTGCAGCTCCCGTCAGGCCCAGCGCATCGCGCACCCGGCTTTTAACCTTGAGACGATAACGACGATCACAAGCGGCCAATAAACCACCTAAACCGGTCATCATCGCGCCCAGCCAGATCCAGCGGATATACGGCTTCACGTGGACGCGCACCGCCCAGGCGCCGTTCTCCAGCGGCTCGCCGAGGGCCACATAGAGGTCACGGGTAAAGCCTGCATCAATCCCGGCCTCGGTCATCATCGAGCCTTGCACGGTGTACAGGCGCTTCTCGGGATGCAGTAGCACCACTTCCTTGTCACCACTAAACACCCGCACATGGCCACGATCAGAGGTGTAATTTGGCCCTTGATGATGTTCAGCGCCTTCAAACACAAAGCGATAACCACCTAACTCCATGACTTGGCCCGGTTCCATGCGCAAATCGCGCTCGCTGTTATTTTGACTGGATAACACGATACCCAGTGCGCACACCGCAATGCCCAAGTGCGCCAACTGCATGCCCCAATAGCTGGCAGGTAAACTCAGGCTGCCCTTGAGCAAGCCTTTGTTGCGGGTTTTCTCCAGCAGATCACGCAGCCCAGCCAGCACCACCCAAGCCGCCAGTACGCAGACCGCTAAGACCGCCCAATGAAAATCACCGGAGACCATTGACCCCACGCCACCGAGCACGGCGCTGCCGAGCAACACCGGCGCTAGCATACTCAGCAACCATTTACTCGGTGTGTTCTTCCAGCGCACCAAGACACCCACCGCCATCACGGCCATCAACACCGCCATCAGTGGCAAGAACATGGCGTTAAAGTACGGCGGGCCAACGGACATTTTTGCCCCGCTGAGCGCGTCTAATAACAACGGGTAGAGGGTGCCCAGTAAAATCATCGAAGCGGCGACGATCAAGACCAGATTATTGGCCAGCAACAGCGTCTCACGCGACAGCAGGGCAAAACCCACCTGGCTTTTAACCACCGGCGCACGCAAGGCAAACAAGGTCAGCGAGCCGCCGACCACTACCAGCAAGAACGCCAAGATAAAAATCCCGCGTTCAGGGTCGGTGGCAAAGGCATGCACCGAGGTCAGCACCCCGGAGCGCACCAAAAAAGTTCCAAGCAGGCTTAACGAGAAGGCGGCAATCGCCAGCAACACCGTCCAGCTTTTAAACACCCCGCGCTTTTCCGTGACCGCCAGCGAATGAATCAGCGCGGTACCGACTAACCAAGGCATAAAGGAGGCGTTCTCGACCGGGTCCCAGAACCACCAGCCGCCCCAGCCTAACTCGTAATAGGCCCACCACGAGCCCAAGGCGATACCGATACCGAGAAATGCCCAGGCCACTAACGTCCACGGCCGCGACCAGCGCGCCCAAGCGGCGTCTAAGCGCCCGCCGAGTAATGCCGCAATAGCAAACGCGAAGGCCACTGAAAAACCCACATACCCCATGTACAGCATCGGCGGGTGAACGATTAAGCCAACGTCTTGCAACAGCGGATTAAGGTCGTTGCCATCGGCCGGCACATTGGGTAACAGCCGGGTGAAGGGGTTGGAGGTCAGTAGCAAAAACAACAAAAAGCCGATACTGATCATGCCCATGATCGCCAGCACACGGGCCAGCATCACCTCGGGCAGTTGTCGCGAGAAGATCGACACGGCGCAGGTCCAGCCGCCCAAGATCAGCACCCACAACAACAACGAGCCTTCGTGCGCGCCCCACACGGCGCTGAATTTGAAGTACCAAGGCAAGGCACTGTTGGAGTTGTTGGCCACATAGGCCACCGAGAAATCATCGGTGACAAAGGCATAGGTCAGCGCGGCAAAAGCCAGCAGCAAAAAACCAAACTGGCCGCGAGCAGCGGGCACCGCCAGACTCATCCATTGCCGATCACCGCGCCAAGCGCCAATCAGCGGCAAGCTGGCTTGCACCAACGCAAAACACAGCGCCAGCGCCAAGGCCAGATGGCCAAGCTCTGGAATGATCAAGGCGAAATTCATGGTTTAACCTCCACAGCAGGGGCTGATTGGCCGCTGTCCTTTAAGGCTTTAGTAACTTCTGGCGGCATGTATTTTTCATCATGTTTGGCCAGCACTTCATCAGCGATTAACACGCCGTCACTGTTGAGTTTGCCAAGCGCAACGATGCCCTGCCCTTCACGAAATAAGTCGGGGAGAATGCCGCGATAGCGAATAGTCACGTTTTTGACAAAGTCGGTGACCACAAACTCGACGTCCAGTGAGTCGCCAGAGCGCTTCAGCGAACCCTTCTCAACCATCCCGCCGGCGCGAATCCGCGTTTCGACAGGCGCATCACCATTGGCGATCTGGGTCGGCGTATAGAACAGGTTGATGTTCTGCTGCAAGGCGCTCAAGGCCAAACCCACAGCGATGGAAATACCGGCGAGAATGGCCAGGATGATTAACAAACGTTTCTTGCGCAGCGGCTTCACTTCAACTCCTCACGGCGCAAACGACGCGCCTGCTCTTGCAAATAACGACGTTTGGCCAGCAGCGGCACGCCTACATTAATCACCAATACCAACAGGCTAATGCCATAGGCCGACCACACGTAAAGCGCGTGATTACCCATGGCAAGAAACTCGGCAAACGAGTTGAAACTCATAACTCACGCTCCGTGGCCGCTTGCACTTCAGCCTTGACCCAACTGCTACGCGCCTCACGTTTAAGCACTTCAAGGCGCATGCGCATGATCAGTACACAGGCAAAAAAACAGTAAAAACCTAGAGTCATCAACAACAGTGGCAGCCACATTTCAGCCGGCATGGCCGGTTTTTCGGTCAATTTAAAAGTGGCGCCTTGGTGCAGGGTGTTCCACCAATCCACCGAGTACTTAATGATCGGAATATTGATCACGCCAACAATCGCCAATACCGCACAGGCCTTCGCCGAGCTGTCACGATTGCTGATGGCCTGGCCCAGTGCGATCACGCCAAAGTACAGGAACAATAAGATCAGCATCGAGGTTAGGCGCGCATCCCAGACCCACCAAGCACCCCAGGTTGGCTTGCCCCAGATAGCCCCGGTCATCAGCGCAATGACCGTCATCCAAGCGCCAATAGGCGCGGCGCACTGCAGCGCCACATCGGCCAGTTTCATCTTCCATACCAGCCCAACCACCCCCGCTACCGCCAGCATCAGGTAGCACGACTGGGCGAGCATGGCCGCCGGCACATGGATATAGATGATGCGAAAGCTATTACCCTGCTGATAGTCGGCCGGCGCGAAGGCCAAGCCCCAGACCAGGCCGACGCCAATCAGCAACAGCGTCGCCACCGCCAGCCACGGCAACCAACGGCCGCTGGTTTGGTAAAACCACTTGGGCGAGCCGAGCTTGTGAAACCACGTCCAATTCATACCATCTGCCTCAAAGCTAATGCGCTGCTGACGTTGCACAACGATTTTTGGGGAATTTTCATATGGGTTATTCAGCCACGCTGATAGTCAAACCAGCCGCAATAGCAAAAGGACTTAAGGTAATGGTCAGCATGGTCAAGCTGGCCATCCATAACAGGTAACCGCCGGTTGGCAAGCCTTGCAGCGAGGCTTGCAATACCCCGCTGCCGAAAATCAGCACAGGGATATACAGCGGCAAAATTAACAACGCCAACAACAGACCTCCGCGTTTAAGGCCCACGGTTAACGCCGCGCCGACCGCGCCGAGTAGGCTCAACACCGGCGTACCCAGCAACAGTGACAGCAGTAGCGTCGGCACGCAGCGCCCCGGCAAGCCGAGCATTAACGCCAACAGCGGCGACAACAAGACCAAGGCCAAACCGGAAAAAAGCCAGTGCGCCAACACCTTAGCCAGCACCAAGAGCGCCAACGGATGCTTGGAGACTACCCACTGCTCCAGCGAACCATCTTCAAAGTCGCCGCGAAACAGCCCATCGAGCGACAACAACACCGCCAACAACGCCGCAACCCAGAGCAATCCCGGCGCGATGGTTTTTAACAATTGGCTTTCAGGGCCAACCGCGAGGGGAAACAGCGCTATCACTATGGCAAAAAACACCAAGGGGTTAGCCAGTTCAGCCGGCCGGCGAAACAGCAGCCGCGCCTCACGCGCCAGTAACAGACTAAATACGTTGCTCATGCCGCCCCCAGCAATAGTTCGCGGTAGCCGGCCGGTTTAACACTCAGGGTATGGTGAGTGGTGAGAATGACCATACCGCCCTGCTCGCAATGCGCCGCCAAGTGCTGTTCGAGTTGGGCCACCGCGTGCTTGTCTAAGGCGGTGAACGGCTCATCGAGAATCCACAGCGGCGGTGCTTGCAGGTACAGACGCGCCAAAGCTACCCGCCGCTGTTGACCGGCCGAAAGGGTATGGCAAGGCACATCTTCGAAACCGTGCAAGCCCACCGCCGCCAAGGCTGCCCAGATGGCGCTGCGTTCAGCCGGATGCTGCAGGGCGCAGAGCCAAGCGAGGTTCTCTTCAGCAGTCAACAAGCCTTTAATCCCGGCAGCATGACCGATCCACAACAGACTGGCGGCCAATTGCGCACGCTGCTGAGCCAGTGGCTGACCGTCGAGTAATATGTGCCCAGCACTGGGCTCCATCAAGCCGGCCAATAGCCGTAACAGACTGGTTTTGCCGCTGCCATTGGGGCCACTGATTTGCAGCATTTGCCCGCCCTGCAGGCTTAACTCAAGCTGACTGAACAGCAGGCGCCAATCACGCTCACAGGCAAGCGCCACAGCTTGAATAAAAGGACGGGTCAGCACATTCCTACCTATTTTTTATGAGTCGGGGCATTCAAGTCCAAGCCGTGGTTGGCCGCTATACTGACGCAAGCGCTGACCCTCGGCGCGCACTGACGAATACCATCGTCACGGCTCAGCCCGCTAATAGGGCGGAATTATACATGCCACGCCCGACGCTTCGAGCAGGCATTTTCGACAGGTTGTTACCCGATGCCAGCTGAAATCAGCAGCCCCCGCCCGCTCGCGCCATCTGCGCCGGCTGTGCGTCCAAATGCCGCGGCCGAACAGGCGATCAAACTGCTACAGCCATTAGGCAGCCTGCTGGCCGTTGGCGAGACAGCCAACGCCGAAGTTATCGCCCTTAAAGAAGTGGCGCAAAGCTTCCAACTGCTGCTCAAGCTGACCCTGGCTAACGGCCAACAGAGCACCGTGCAGGCCAGCAGCAATCAACCACTGGCTCAAGGCACTGCGCTGGCGGTTACCGCGCTATCGCAAACCGGTTTAAGCATTGCCCTGCTGGCCCCGCAAGCACCGCTGCAAAGCCTCGATCTTGAGCAGTTACCGCTAGGCACTCTGCTGCAAGCGCGGGTGGTTAGCAGCGAACAGCAGCCGCCTAACAAAGCCCAAGCCGGTTTGTATAAGGTGGTCGTCAACTTGCTCAACAGCTCACTAGCCGGCACTAAGTTGAGCATCGAAACACCACTCGCGCTGCCGCTTGGCAGCCTACTCAGCGCGCAAGTGCAAGGCGCACAAGCCTTGAGCTTTGTACCGTTAAGCAGTCGCCTCGATCAACTGGCGCTCGGCCAACAATTGCAAACCCAACAAGAGCGCCAAGGCTCACTCGAAGGCTTAGTCAAAGCCCTGCAAAGTTTGACCAACAGCAACACGCCAGAGGGCCCAACGCTGTCGACAGAACTGCGTGCAAGCATCGATAAACTGCTTGGCGCACTGCCCGACATGCAGCAAATGCGCAGCGCCAAGGGTGTGGCGCAAGCCCTAAGTGACAGCGGGGTATTTCTCGAGGCGAAATTGCTCGAAGGCAAATCAGCAGCGCTGCCGCTTGACCTTAAAGCCAACCTGTTGCGCTTAGTCGCGCAACTGCTGCCAGCCCTACCCAATGCGGCGAGTAGCGCCCTGTTGGCCGGCAGCAATCAGGGCAGTTTGGCCCTAGCCCTGCCGCTGTTTGTGCGCAATTTACTCGGCAACCTTGGCCAAGCCGGCGTACGCCAACAAGCCGGCAGCTTTCCCCTGCCTAGCCGGGCCCTGCAAAACCTTGATGATGAGGGCGACTTAGGCAGTTTACTGCGCATGGCGGCCGCCGCCGTTTCGCGCCTGCAAACCCATCAACTGTCGAGCGTGGGGCAAAGCCAAGTCGGCCCAGATGGCAATTTATTGACCACTTGGCAGCTGGAAATCCCGATGCGTAATCAGCAGGAGATAGTTCCTCTGCAAGCAAAAATACAGCGTGAGGACAGCCCGAAAAAGACCCCCAAGGAGCCCGGCGAAACGCTTTGGCGGGTAGAGCTGGCCTTCGACCTTGCCCCCTTAGGGCCACTGCAAGTGCAGGCACAACTGGCACGCGGCAGTGTGTCCAGCCAGTTATGGGCAGAACTGCCCAGCACGGCAGACCTAATCGGCAAAGAGTTGAGCCATCTACGCGAGCAACTCACCAATGCCGGTTTGAGCGTGGGCGAACTGGCCTGCACGCAAGGTACTCCACCGCAAGGTCAGCGCACGACCTTAGAACAACGCTGGGTGGATGAAACTGCATGAAGCGCCAAGCCCCTCGTCAAGCCATAGCCCTCAGCTACGACGGCAACCACGCGCCCACCCTCACCGCCAAGGGCGACGAGCAACTGGCCGAAGCCATACTGGCAATCGCCCGTGAATATAAAGTGCCAATTTACGAAAACGCTGAACTGGTGAGTTTGCTCGCCCGCTTAGAACTGGGCGATGCGATCCCCGAAGCGCTGTACCGCAGCATCGCCGAAATCATCGCTTTCGCCTGGTACTTAAAGGGCAAGTTCCCCGCCGACTTCGACCCCGCAAACGACGGAATACCACCGCTGCGCACGCCGCAACGCTAAGCCAAGATCAAGTATTCACAGCTATCTATGCGCCACTGGCTGGCGTGTTCAAGACCTAGAGCACACTCAAAACGGGGTAGGCAGGTTGTGCGAAAGGGTAGCGAGCGCGGTAGTTTTAACACAGCCTGTAAAGCGAGGAGTTACAGCAATAAATAGCGGACGACTAGGCTTTGGAGCGATGTAATTTACGCACCAACTCTGCCTCTGCCGTGCTTAGACCGCAGGACTGGGTGAGTTCGTCGACACTTGCACCTAAGCCAGCCAAGCGTGCCGCTTGGGTAAACGAGAGACTGCTCGGGTCACGCTGCTCCATCTGGGTTAACTTGTCGGGCAGTGGTGCCACCACCCGGCGCAGTTCATGTAGTTCTTCACCCATGCGAATACTGCCGGTTAAGTAGGCGTCCAAACGCCGTGCCAGCTCTTTGCTGCGCTGGTCACGGACAACATCGCGCTCGGCCTGCAGCTGGGCCTGATGGCGCTGATTAAGTCTCAGCCACCAACAAGCGCCCGCCAATATCAGGCAAATAACCCCGAGCACGACAACCGCCACTTCGAGCATAAATTAGAAGTTCTCCATGTCCGACCATTCTTCTTCGGACATCATTTTGTCGAGTTCAACCAGAATCAGCAGCTCGCCATTTTTGTTGCATACGCCCTGAATAAACTTGGCCGATTCATCGTTGCCAACGTTAGGCGCGGTTTCAACTTCCGACTGACGCAGGTACACCACCTCCGCCACGCTGTCGACCAAGATGCCGACCACTTGTTTGTCGGCCTCAATAATCACAATTCGACTGTTGTCGGTGATCGAGGCGGAATACAAGCCGAAGCGCTGACGGGTGTCGATTACCGTGACCACGCTGCCGCGCAAATTGATAATGCCCAGCACATAGCTCGGCGCACCTGGCACCGGCGCAATCTCGGTGTAACGCAGCACTTCCTGAACCTGCATCACGTTGATGCCGTAGGTTTCGTTGTCTAAACGGAAGGTAACCCACTGCAGAATGGGATCTTCGGAACCGTGTGCAGAGCTTTTATTCATGTCCAAAACCTCATCAAAAACCGCATTCAGCGGCGTACGCGGGTAGCGCGCTGTTATTACTATAGAACCTTGTGAGCACAAGGTGCTGCTATCACTAATGTAATTGTCCGTTGACCATACGCTTAGCCGCGCCGCTGGCGATTAGCTCGGCTAAAACTGCCACATCGAGTAACGCGCACATATGCTCAATCACCGTACCGGCCAGCCACGGACGCTGGGTACGTTGACCGCGCCATTTGACCGCATTGGGGTCCAGACGTATTGAGCGACTCACTTCATGCACCGCCAAACCCCACTCGTAGCCCTGTACCGAAATCACATACTGCAAGCCGTCGCGCAGCTCATCACGGTAACGCTCAGGCATCACCCAGCGCGCCGTATCGAGCACCTTAAGATTGCCGCTCGGGGTCGGTAGAATCCCCAAGAACCAATCTGGCTGACCAAACAGCGGGGTCAGCTCTTGCCCGGCTAAAGGGTGAATCGAACCCAAACACACCAGTGGCACCGCTAAGGTCAAACCGGCCACATCAAACAGCAAGCACTCGAAGGGCTCCTGCGCCCAACTCGGAGGCCCGCCAGCGGGCTGCAATACGGGGTTATGCGTATCGAGTTGCGGGGCCGGTGCAACAACCGGCGCTACCAGCAACACATCCACTTGCACCGGTATTACCGGCTGCGGCACGACCTCAAGCGTTAAGGTTTCGATAACCGGCAGCGTTGCCTGCACAACAGGCTGGGCAACGACTTGCAAACGCGCATCACGAACCTGCTCTTCGAGCACAGCCGTGGCAAATTCATCCAGCTCGGTACTCTGTGCCAGTTCAGCACTGGCGTCCTGCAGCAAAGCATCCAAATAGGACATCAAGGCCAGTTGCGGGCGCGTGGCGGTGACGACTGGACGACTCATAAACACATCCCGTTAAAACGGCCTTGAGGATTTATCGGCCGCAAACGGGTCAAACTTGAGCGCGTAGCCGTGCAGAGCAACATCTCAAGCCACCTGCGCACTGGGTTGTGCGGCCAACAGTTGCTTGAGCAGTGCGCGATACGCCAATACGGCCCGGCAATTCACATCGAATTGGGAGGGCGTGAGGCCAGCACGACTGGCATCGCGCAATCGTGTATCGACCGGTATATAGGCCGGCCACAGATTGTCAGGATAGCTATTACGCAGCACCCGCAAAGTGCTCATCGACGCTTGAGTGCGCCGGTCAAACAGAGTCGGCACTATCACGTACGGCAAGGCTTGCTTGCGTGAGCGGTTAATCATCGCCAAGGTGTTAACCATCCGTTCCAAACCTTTAACGGCAAGAAACTCGGTTTGCACCGGAATCACTAACTGCTGACTGGCAGCCAACGCATTGACCATCAAGATACCCAACAATGGCGGGCTATCGATGATCGCGTAATCAAAGTCGCCCCATAGCTGCGCCAAGCTCTTGGCGATTACCAAACCCAAACCACTTTGCCCCGGCGATTGCCGTTCAAGCGTGGCCAACGCCGTGCTGGCCGGCAGCAGCGCAATCCGCTCATGGCTGGTGGGCAACAACAATTGATTTGGCAAGCCTTGCGGCACCACGCCCTGATGTAAAAAAAGATCGAAACTGCTGTGTTCCAAGGCATCCGGATCATGGCCAAAATAACTGGTCATCGAACCATGCGGGTCGAGATCGACCATCACCACGCGTTTGCCGGCATCGGCCAACAAGCCTGCGAGGGCGATGGATGTGGTGGTTTTACCGACTCCACCCTTTTGATTGGCGACTGCCCAAACTCTCATTATTTTTATCCTCCCGGCGCGATCACTTGCTTACCGAGAACTGGCGCCGCCACAGGGGCTGGCGACTGGGAATTGACGGCGCCGACATTCGGCGGCGTAGTTTCAGGCGCTGCTGCAGGTTGCGTGCCAGCGCGCTGTAAAGCGCTATCCGGACGCGCATTAGCACTGCCAACGCCACTCACACTACGGCGCACCTCAAGATTACGCGAGACCACTAACACTACCCGCCGATTGCGCGCCCGCCCTTCTGCCAAAGCATTATCGGCAATTGGCTGAAACTCACCGTAACCGACCGCCGCCAATCGCCCGGGGTCGACCCCATCCATCGCCAACATGCGCACAATGCTGGCGGCGCGAGCAGTCGACAGTTCCCAGTTACTGGGGAACTGCGCGGTATTAATTGGCAAATTATCGGTAAAGCCTTCGATATGAATCGGGTTCTCGTAAGGCGCCAGAATTTTGGCAATTTTCTCGATGATCGTGAAGGCCATATCGGTGGGCAGCGCGTCGCCACTGGTAAACAACAAGCTGGAATTAAGCTCAATCTCAATCCATAGCTCATTGCCGCGCACGGTCATTTGATCTTTCATGATCATCTCACCAAAGGCCTCGCGCATGCCTTTAGCAATATCCTTCAGCGGGTCCGGCGCGGTTTCACTGCGAGCGCTCTCAGCCACCGTGGAAAGGTCCGGTTCGGTGGTACGCGGACGTTCTTCGCCGACAGGCACAGGCTTGATTGAGCGATCAGGCTGATTGAATACGCCTTCGAGGCTATCGGAAAGAATCCGATACTTACCCTCGTTAATCGAGGAGATTGAATACATCACCACAAAAAACGCAAACAATAAGGTAATGAAGTCGGCATAGGAGACCAGCCAACGTTCGTGATTTTCATGCTCTTCTGGGTGGCGCCGACGAGCCATGCTTAATCCATAAAACCTTGTAGTTTTAATTCAATCGAGCGCGGATTTTCACCTTCGGCGATAGATAAGATGCCCTCTAAAAGCATCTCTCGATAACGCGACTGGCGCAGCGCCACCGCCTTAATTTTGGAAGCGATCGGCAGCAACAACAGGTTGGCAAAACCTACCCCGTAAATGGTTGCGACAAAGGCTACAGCGATACCGCTACCGAGCTTACTGGGGTCTGCCAAGTTACCCATGACATGAATAAGGCCCATCACCGCGCCAATAATACCGATAGTCGGCGCGTAACCGCCCATGCTTTCAAACACCTTGGCGGCCTGAATATCCCGCCCTTCCTGAGTGTACAGATCAACCTCTAAAATACTCCGAATAGCCTCGGGCTCCGCACCATCAACCAACAACTGCAGCCCTTTGCGGGCGTAGTCATCGCGCTCTGTATCGGCCACTGACTCCAACCCCAGCAAGCCCTCTTTACGCGCAGTCATGCTCCAACTAACCACCCGCGCAATACCCGCTGGCAAATCAATTTTAGGCGGCAAGAAAATCCACCGTACCACCACCCCGGAACGTTTAAGCACATGCACTGGAGCCTGTAGAAAAGCCGCGCCCAAGGTGCCGCCGATCACGATCAAGGCTGCCGGACCATTAATCAAAGCACCGACATGCCCGCCTTCCAAATAATTACCACCGAGAATGGCTACAAAGGCTAAGACAATCCCGACGAGACTGAGCACATCCATCAGATGCAGGCCTCAGCCAAATGCTTGCCGATATCATCAAGGCTATACACCGCATCGGCCAAATCGGCCTTAACCACCGCCATGGGCATGCCATAAATCACACAACTGGCTTCGTCCTGCGCCCATACCTGGCTGCCGCATTGCTTAAGCAGACGCGCGCCCTCGCGGCCATCGGCGCCCATACCGGTAAGTACCAGTGCCAACACCTTGTCGTTAAACGACTTAGCCGCCGAACCAAAGGTAATATCCACGCACGGTTTGTAATTTAAGCGCTCATCGCCCGGCAATATTTTTACCGCGCCGCGCTGATCAATCATCATTTGCTTACCGCCAGGAGCCAATAGGGCTAGGCCTGGACGGAGTAGATCACCATCTTCAGCCTCTTTAACCGAGATCCGGCAAAGTTTGTCTAAGCGCTCGGCAAAGGCCTTGGTGAAAGCCGCCGGCATGTGCTGGATCAATACGATCGGCGCCGGGAAGTTGGCCGGCAACTGTGTTAGCACGCGCTGCAGCGCCACCGGCCCACCGGTTGAGGTGCCAATGGCGACTAACCGATAGGCTTTACGCTTGACTGCCGCAGCGTTTGCAACAGGAGCGGCAGGCATAGGCGGCCGCGGCGCGGCAGGAGCACTCCCGACATGTGCAGCCTGACTAGGTGAGCTGGCGGTTTGCGTCGGCGCGGAAACGGGGCTGCTATAGCGTCTATTACTACGGGCAATGCTATGGACTTTCTCACAGAGCATTTGCTTAACCTTTTCCGGGTTACGCGAAATGTCTTCAAAGTTTTTCGGTAAAAAATCTACCGCGCCGGCATCGAGCGCATCCAAGGTGACGCGCGCGCCCTCATGGGTAAGCGAAGAAAACATCAGTACCGGGGTTGGACAGCGTTGCATGATGTTACGCACGGCCGTAATGCCATCCATCATCGGCATTTCATAATCCATGGTAATCACATCAGGTTTAAGCGCTATGGCCTGATCGATTGCTTCACGGCCGTTAGTGGCCGTGCCTATGACCTGAATATTAGGATCCGCAGAAAGAATCTCCGAAACGCGGCGGCGAAAGAAACCCGAGTCATCCACCACTAAGACCTTAACCGCCATACCCACTCCTAAAAACTGCTTAGCTTGTTGTACCGCAACCGACGACTACTCACCCAGCAACAAGCTTAGCCAAGCGAGTGACCGAGATCGCCGCCACCGCCCGGCTCATCAACCACGACGGGCGTAGCGCTTGAGCATACTTGGCACATCAAGAATTAAGGCAATACGTCCATCGCCGGTAATGGTTGCCCCGGACATCCCCGGAGTGCCTTGCAGCATTTTGCCCAAGGGTTTAATGACCACCTCCTCTTGGCCAACCAACTGATCAACCACAAAGCCGATACGCTGAGTGCCCACCGACAAAATAACCACATGTCCCTCGCCCTGCTCTTCGCAGTCAGAGCCATTAACCAGCCAGCGCTTGAGATAAAACAGTGGCAAGGCCTTGTCGCGGACAATCACCACCTCTTGGCCATCGACCACATTGGTACGGGTCAAATCGAGGTGGAAGATTTCGTTCACATTCACCAGAGGGAAAGCGAAAGCTTGGTTACCCAGCATCACCATCAAGGTCGGCATAATCGCCAAGGTTAATGGCACCTTAATAACAATCTTGGTGCCCTGGCCCTTGGTTGAGTAGATGTTAATGATGCCGTTGAGCTGGGAAATCTTGGTTTTCACCACGTCCATGCCAACGCCACGTCCGGACACGTCGGTAATTTCGGCCTTGGTAGAAAAACCTGGGGCGAAGATCAAGTTAAAGCACTCGGCGTCACTTAAGCGATCGGCTGCGTCTTTATCCATCACGCCTTTTTCTACCGCTTTGGCGCGCAGTACATCCGGGTCCATACCGTTGCCGTCATCGGTAATCGACAAAAGGATATGGTCGCCCTCTTGTTGCGCCGCCAAAATAATCTTACCGCCACGGCTCTTACCGTTGGCCTCGCGTTGATCGGGCAATTCGATGCCATGGTCAACCGAGTTGCGCACCAAGTGCACTAAGGGATCGGCCAGCGCCTCGACCAAGTTTTTGTCGAGGTCGGTTTCTTCGCCGACCAACTCCAAGTTGATTTCTTTTTTCAGGTTGCGGGCCAGATCGCGAACCAAACGCGGGAAGCGACCAAACACTTTTTTGATCGGCTGCATGCGGGTTTTCATCACCGCCGTTTGCAGATCGGCGGTTACTACATCGAGGTTAGAAACCGCTTTGGCCATGGCCTCATCGTTGCTGTTGGAGCCCAACCGCACCAAGCGGTTACGCACCAGCACCAACTCACCGACCATGTTCATGATTTCATCCAGCCGTGCGGTGTCCACTCGCACGGTGGTTTCAGCTTCACTGGCAGCGGGCTTGTCACCCGTCGCAGGTACTGCTGCTCGAGCAGGCTCAGCTCTAGCTGGGGCCGGTACCGGCTCAACTGCGCGGGCAGGTTCCTCGACACTGGCAGCAACCGGCTTAGCTGCCGCGACAGGTTTGGCCGGTGCAGCAGGTTTTGGCGCCACTACCGCTGGCGCACTGGCGGCAGGCTCAACAAACTTGCCCTTGCCATGCAACTGGTCGAGCAAGGCCTCGAACTCATCGTCGGTGATATTTTCACCACCGTTTACAGCAGCCGCACTGGACGACTCGGCAGAAGTTTCCGGTGCAGAGTCTGCCGGAGCTTCAAACTTACCTTTGCCGTGCAACTGATCGAGCAATGCCTCGAACTCGTCATCGGTAATTTCACCATCCGGGGTTGCCGCAACGGGTGCCGGTGCAACTGGCGCAGCTTCGGGGGCAGCAAACTGACCCTTGCCGTGCAATTGATCGAGCAACGACTCAAACTCATCATCGCTAATGTCATTAGACGAAGAAGTACTCACAGAAACTTCCGCCGCTGGCTCTGCCAGCACCTCAGCGGGTTGCGCCAAGGCATCTAATAACTGCTCAAACTCACTGTCGGTAATATCATTGTTATCGCTAGCAGCGGGCGTTTCTTGATACTCAACCTCAGGCTCTACCGCTGCAGCAACTGCCGCGGGTGCGGGTGCGGGTGCGCCACCGGGCTCAGCCAAACGCGCCAAAGCAGCTAATAGCTCCGGCGTGGCATGCGTCACTTCGCTACGTTCGCGCACTTGGGCAAACATCGAATTAACCGCATCGAGTGTTTCTAGCACCACGTCCATGAGTTCGGAATCAACCCGACGTGCACCTTTACGCAGAATATCGAACACGTTTTCTGCGATATGGCAGCATTCCACCAGCGCATCCAGCTGGAGAAAACCGGCTCCACCTTTGACCGTGTGAAAACCACGGAAAATGGCATTGAGCAAATTCATATCGTCCGGGCGATTTTCAAGCTCAACCAACTGTTCGGACAACAGTTCAAGAATCTCGCCGGCCTCTACCAGGAAGTCCTGGAGAATTTCTTCATCGGCGCCGAAGCTCATGCGTGTGCTCCCTAAAAACCAAGACTAGATAGCAGATCGTCGACATCGACCTGACCAGATACAACGTCTTCACGTGTATCGGCATGAATCTGCGGACCTTCACCCTTGGATGGCTCTTTTTGTTGTTTTTGTTCAGCACGCAACTCATCGTGGTCGTGCTTGATGCCGGTATAGCGGTCGATTTGCGAAGCCATGCAAACCAGCTTGAGCAAATTACTCTCAACCTCAGTGACCATTGCCGTCACCCGCTTGATCACCTGCCCCGTTAAATCTTGGAAGTCTTGGGCAAGTAAAATATCGTTCAAGTGGCCAGACAGTTTGCTGCTATCGCGATCACTTTGTTCAAGAAACGCTTCAATCCGCTTGGCCAATTCGCGAAACTCATCGGCACCCACTTCGCGGCGCATAAAGCGCGCCCAATCGGCACTCAAAGCGCGCGACTCTGCGCCAATGTCATTGACCAGCGGTGCGCATTCTTCAACTAAGTCCATGGTGCGATTGGCCGCTTTCTCGGTCATGCGCACAACATAGTTAAGCCGCTCACTGGCATCGCTGATTTCCGAGACTTCGGCGGCGTGAGAGCCACTCAAGTCAACTTGAAAATTAACGATGGAGTTGTGCAATTCGCGGGTTAACTTGCCGACCTCATGGTAGAGGCCTTGATCACGGGCTTTGTTTAAATCATGAATAACTTCAATCGCGTCACTGAAATTACCGCGCTCAAGGCTTTCCATCAGCGAGCGTGCGTGGTTTTTCAGACTCGACTCAAGGTCAGTCATTTGCGGCTCTTTATGCTCCATAGCGCCCTCGCGACTGCCACTAGCCGTTAACCCGCTCAAAGATCTTGTCGATCTTCTCTTTCAGCACTTGCGCGGTAAACGGCTTAACTACATAGCCATTCACGCCTGCTTGCGCCGCTTCGATAATCTGGTCGCGCTTGGCCTCAGCCGTCACCATTAACACAGGCAACTGCTTGAGCCGCTCATCGGCGCGCACGGCTCGCAACAGGTCGATACCGGTCATCCCGGGCATGTTCCAGTCGGTTACCAGAAAGTCAAAGCTGCCGCTTTGCAGCATCGGCAGTGCAGTGACGCCATCATCAGCCTCAGCGGTGTTGGTAAATCCCAAGTCACGCAAGAGGTTCTTGATGATTCGCCGCATTGTCGAAAAGTCATCGACGATGAGGATTTTCATGTTCTTGTCCAAATCGACCTCCGTACAGTCCTAAACATGTGCAAATTTGCACATGCCGTTAAACGTGAATTTGTTCTATTGCCCAGCGTACTGTGTTCAAGCGATGACTCAGTGCGCACGCCACTCAGCTAAGCGTGCCCGCAAACGTGCGGCGCACTGACTATGTAACTGGCTGACCCGTGATTCGCTAACCCCAAGCACCTCACCAATTTCTTTAAGGTTCAGGCCTTCATCGTAGTACAACGATAAAACCAAACGCTCACGCTCCGGCAAGTTACTAATGGCATCGGCCAAAGCTTGCTGAAACCGCTCATCCTCCAGATCCCGCGAAGGTTCAAGTTGCGACGCCCCCGTGTACTCACCGACACCGCCAGGCTCGTTTTCCTGCAAGAGGTCATCGAAGCTAAACAGGCGACTGCCTAGAGTATCGCTGAGAATGCCGTAGTAATCCTCGAGACTTAATTCTAATTCGGCCGCAACCTCTTGATCTTTAGCGTCTCGGCCGACTCGCGCTTCAATTTTTCTGATTGCATCGCTGACCATGCGGGTATTGCGATGCACCGAGCGCGGTGCCCAATCACCTTTACGCACATCATCAAGCATAGCTCCCCGAATGCGAATACCGGCGTAGGTTTCAAAACTTGCGCCCTTGCTGGCGTCGTACTTGGTTGAGGCTTCGAGCAAACCGATCATCCCCGCTTGGATCAAGTCATCTACTTGAACATTAGCTGGTAATCGGGCTAGCAGGTGGTAAGCAATACGTTTAACCAAAGGTGCGTATTGCTCGATGAGCTGATGCCGGGAGTCTTGTGCCTGCGCTTTGCTATACATGCGAAGCCCCATAGCGACTGTCATACACCGGTGTCTGCCGTCGAGTTTTGCACCAAGCGTTCGACGAAAAACTCCAGATGACCACGTGGATTGGCCGGCAATGGCCAGGCATCAACTTTCTGCGCGATAGCCTTAAAGGCCAGTGCACATTTTGAACGTGGAAAAGCCTCATACACGGCGCGCTGCTTTTGCACTGCTTTTCGCACCGATTCGTCGTAGGGCACCGCGCCGACATATTGCAGCGCCACATCGAGAAAGCGGTCGGTCACTTTAGTCAGCTTAGCGAACAGGTTGTGCCCTTCCTGCGGGCTGTGCGCCATATTGGCCAGCACTCGAAAGCGGCTCATGCCGTAATCGCGGTTGAGCAATTTAATCAGCGCATAGGCGTCGGTAATCGAGGTCGGCTCGTCGCAGACCACCATTATCACTTCTTGGGCAGCGCGCACGAAACTCACCACGCCATCGCCGATGCCGGCGGCGGTGTCGATAATCAGCACGTCAACGTTGTCGCTAATTTCGCTAAAGGCTTGGATTAAACCGGCGTGTTGCATCGGCGACAGTTGCACCATGCTCTGCGCGCCCGAGGCGGCCGGCACGATACGAATACCACCGGGGCCTTGGATCAATACGTCACGTAAATCGCACTCACCGGCGATCACGTCTTCCAACGTGCGCTTGGCGGTCAGGCCGAGCAATACGTCGACGTTGGCTAAACCTAAGTCGGCATCCATCAGCAACACGCGCCGACCGAGGTCCGCTAACGCCAGCGCCAAATTAACCGACACATTAGTCTTGCCAACGCCGCCCTTGCCGCCGGTCACTGCAATCACCTGTACGGGATGCTTACTACTCATGCTGTTTTAACACCTTGTGTTGCTTGGACTGGAATCGATGGCCAGCGCTGCGCGGCCAAGGATACAAGGTACTGCGGGTGTAAAATTCTGTGCTCCGAGCAGTTTAACCAACCTGCCGGGGTTGTTGCTGATACAAACCAGCAAACATATCGGCCATGGCATCCTCGCTCGGGTCCTCGGGTACTTGCAAGCTTACCGCTCGACTGACCAATTGATGACTGCGTGGAAACTGTAAATCGTCAGGAATTCGAGGCCCATCAGCGACATAGGCTACCGGCAGGCGCTGACTGATAGCCAGCCCTAAAACTTCACCAAGGCTGGTTGCTTCATCTAGCTTAGTCAAAATACAGCCAGTCAAACCACAATGCTTATAACTATGGTAGGCGGCCTTGAGCACTTGACCCTGACTGGTTGCGGCTAAAACTAAATAATTTTTAGCTTTTATGCCGCGTCCGGCCAGGGTTTCCAGTTGCATGCGCAACGCCGGATCATTGCCAGGTAAACCGGCGGTATCGATTAACACCACTTTACGCCGCGCTAAAGGCGCCAGCGCCTGGGTTAAGGACTGACCCGGATCGACGTGAGTAACCGACACATTCAGAATCCGCCCAAGGGTTTTCAGCTGCTCTTGGGCGCCAATGCGATAGCTGTCCATGCTCACCAAGGCGATATTTTGCGCGCCGTACTTGAGCACATAACGGGCGGCCAACTTGGCTAGGGTGGTGGTTTTACCCATGCCGGCCGGTCCGACCAAGGCGATGACCCCGCCCTCTTCTAGCGGCTCAACGGGCGCGATCCGAATCGCATGGGCCAAATGTGCCAAGAGCATCCGCCAAGCTTGGCGCGGATCAGTAATGGTGGCGACTTTTTCCAGCAGCGCGCGGGCCAGTTCAGCCGCTATACCCATGCGTTGCAACCGCCGCCATAAATTGGCTTGCTGCGGCTTGCGAGTTTGCAGTTGACCCCAGGCAATTGAGCCTAACTGCACCTCAATCAATTCACGCAAGCCGTGCAGTTCAAAACGCATGGCCTCCAGCGCCCGCTGATCACCCGCGGGCAATGCCGCTGCAGCGGCTGGCGGGGTTGCCCGCGCAGGCGGCGCCGCGCGCGCTGGCGAAGCTTTAGCCGGGCCGGCGAACAACTGACCGTCTTTACCCGCATCCGCCTGAACACGGTTATGCAGTTCAGCTTGCGCCGAGGCGATGCGCGTTTGGGTCTTGCGCAGCTCAGTTTCCAGCTCAACATTCGGCTGACGGCTGGGCGCGGCAGGTATCTGATAGTCCAGGGCAGCTGTCAGTTCAACCCCACCCGCCACCCGGCGATTGGCAATTATTGAGGCATCAGCACCCAATTCATCACGGACCAGCTTCATGGCTTGGCGCATATCGGCGGCAAAAAAGCGTTTGACTTGCATGGCCTAGACCTCAGTTCTGCCCCACCGTCGCAACGATGGTGACCTGCTTGTTATCCGGAATTTCTTGGTAGGCCAGCACGTGCATATTCGGCACTGCGAGGCGCGCAAAGCGCGAAAGCATCGCCCGAACCGGGCCAGCCACCAGCAAAATCGCTGGCTTGCCGAGCATCTCCTGACGCTGCGCTGCGTCCACCAAGGAACGTTGTAACTTTTCAGCCATGCCAGGCTCCAAAAGAATGCCTTCTTCGGAGCCTTGGCCGGCCTTCTGAATACTGTTGAGCAATATCTGTTCCAACCTTGGCTCAAGGGTGATCACCGGCAGCTCCGGCTCTAGTCCCACAACGCTTTGCACAATTGCGCGGGCCAATGCGACCCGCACAGCGACTACCATGGCGGCGGGATCTTGACTCTTGCTGGCGACATTGGCGATGGTCTCGGCGATGGTGCGAATATCGCGCACTGGCACCTGCTCTTGCAGCAGCGCCTGTAGCACCTTGAGCAAGGTCGACAGCGATACGGTGCCCGGCACCAGCTCTTCGGCGAGTTTAGGTGAACTCTTGGCCAGCAACTGCAGCAATTGCTGCACTTCCTCGTGACCGAGCAGCTCATGGGCATGCTTGTGCAGCACTTGATTGAGGTGAGTGGCAACCACAGTACTGGCGTCCACCACGGTATAACCCAGCGATTGTGCTTGATCGCGCTGGTTCGCGTCGATCCACACGGCTTCCAGACCAAACGCCGGATCCTTGGCGGCAATGCCATTCAGCGGGCCAAATACTTGCCCCGGATTTATCGCCAACTCACGATCGGGATACACCTCTGCTTCGGCCACGCTAACGCCCATCAAGGTCAAACGGTAGGCATTGGGCAACAGGTCGAGGTTGTCGCGAATATGCACCGAGGGCATCAAAAAACCCATTTCTTGTGAGAGTTTCTTGCGCACCCCCTTGATGCGGGCCAGCAACTGCCCACCTTGGGTACGATCGACCAACGGAATCAGCCGATAACCCACCTCCAAGCCGACCATATCCACCGGAGTCACATCTTCCCAGCCCAGCTCCTTGGTCTCCTGCGCGCGCGCAGCTGGCAGTAACTCTTGCTGGCGCTGCACCTCCTGCACCGCCTCCTCTTTGACCTTGCGCTGCTTGTTGGCGATCCAATAAGCCCAACCGGCAGCTGCCAAACCGAGACTCACAAAGGAGAAATGCGGCATGCCTGGCACCAAACCCATGGCGATCATGATGGCCGCCGACACCGCCAGTGCGCGCGGCGAGGCAAACATCTGCCGATGCACCTGCTCGCCCATAGCTTCCGAACTGGATACCCGAGTCACCATGATCGCCGCGGCAGTTGACAGCAGCAGCGAAGGAATTTGCGCCACCAAACCATCACCGATGGTCAACAGGGTATAAACCTTGCTCGCCTCGGAGAACGCCAGATCATGCTGAAATACGCCGATGGCGATACCGCCGATCAAATTGATAAACAGGATCAGCAAACCGGCGATCGCATCACCGCGCACGAACTTGCTAGCACCGTCCATGGAGCCATAGAAATCAGCCTCTTGTGAGACCTCCGAACGGCGTTTTTTGGCTTCCGCTTGCTCGATCAAGCCGGCATTTAAGTCGGCATCGATGGCCATCTGCTTGCCCGGCATGGCATCCAAGGTAAAGCGCGCACTGACCTCAGAGATCCGCCCGGCGCCCTTGGTGACAACCACGAAGTTGATGATCATTAAGATCGCAAAGACCACGATACCGACCACGTAGTTGCCGCCGATCACCACCTCGCCGAACGCTTGAATCACCTGCCCTGCTGCCGCATGACCGTCATGCCCGTGTAACAACACCACCCGCGTGGAAGCCACGTTCAAGGCTAGGCGCAGCAGAGTAGCCGCCAGTAGGATGGTCGGAAATACGGCAAAATCAAGGGGCCGCAAGGAGTAGATACTGACCAGTAACACCACAATCGACAGGGCGATACTGAAAGTGAACAGCACATCGAGAAGAAACGGCGGAATCGGCAACATCACCATGCCGAGCATGATCAGCAACATCAGCGGAATGCCGAGATTGCCCTCACGCAGCCCCGAAAGGTTGCTGCGCACGTTGCCGATCATTTGCGTGTGATTTGCTGCCACTTCACCACTCCAACCGATTCAATCTTTTGACGCTCGGAGCGCCTTTGAATCTGCTAGTGCAAGAAGCCGTCCAACTTAACCAAGCGATTGAGAAATAAAGAAAAACGTAGGTCGGGTTAGCAGCGAGACAAATATCTTAAAGGTCACCCACTAGCCGAACGCCGCGGCTATGACAGCTGCAGCAGAACGACTAAAAGCACTTGGCGGGTTACACGTCGCGGCGCAGATCTGGCGGAATGGGCAGGTCGGGCAGTGGCGCGGGCCGTTTGCCCTTGCCGGATTTGAACTGTTTGAGTTGATAGACATACGCCAGCACCTGCGCCACGGCCAAATACAAGCCGGCCGGGATTTGCTGATCGAGCTCAGTCGAGAAGTACACCGCCCGGGCCAGCGCAGGCGATTCGAGCAACATGACCTTATGTTCTTGGGCAATTTCGCGAATTTTCAGCGCAGTAAAATCGCTGCCTTTGGCCAGCAGCACCGGAGCCGCACCCTGCGCCGGATCGTATTTAAGCGCTACGGCAAAGTGCGTCGGGTTGGTGATCACCACATCGGCTTGCGGCACCGCCGCCATCATCCGCCGCTCGGCCATTTGCCGCTGCAACTGACGAATGCGCGACTTAACTTCGGGCTTACCCTCGCTGTCTTTGTATTCGTCACGCACCTCTTGCTTGGTCATCATGAGCTTTTGCTTGTGATCCCAAAGTTGAAATGGTACGTCCACAGCGGCAATCAAAATCAACCCGCTAGCCATCCACAACATGCTCCAGCCGACAATACTGGCACTGTGGATAATGGCCGACGGTAAGGGTTCATAAGCAATCGCCAGCAAATCCTGCTGATCGGCCGAAAGCACCGCCAACGCCACCAGCAAAATCACGCTGAATTTACCGATGGCTTTCAGCAATTCAACCAAGGCATGGGTCGAGAACATCCGTTTCAAGCCGGCCGCCGGATTCATTCGACTGGCCTTGGGGGCTAACGACTCGAGCGAGAACAACCAGCCACCTAAACTAATCGGCCCCAATACGGCGGCAATCAGCAAAATAAGCAACAAAGGCAGGAAGGTTTCCAGCACCAGCTTGCCCGAAGCTAACAAATACAGCGCCATGGAGCCGTCATTGAGCAGCACCTCGCGCGGCAAGGTAAAGTTGCCGCGCATTAACACCAGCATGGCTTGGCCAAACTCGCCGCCATAAATTATCAGGCCGGCAATCCCCGCCATGGTCACCACCACGGTATTTAACTCGCGCGAGCGGGCTACCTGGCCTTTATTGCGCGACTCTTCGAGCCGCTTACTGGTGGGGTCTTCGCTCTTGTCCGCGCCACTTTCACTTTCGGCCATTGTGTTCCCCAAGCATTAGCGTGCCTGCGCCAGTTCGCGCAACCACTGCAGAGCCTCACTGGCCAGCAACTGATACTGGGCAAGGAAGTCCGACAAGCCCAACCAGAAAATCACCAAACCAATCACCAAGGTCATCGGGAAACCAATGGAGATGATATTTAGCTGCGGCGCAGCGCGGGTCATGATGCCAAACGCCAAGTTAACCACCAACAAGGCGGTGATTGCCGGCAACACCAGCAACAAGCCCGCCGCTAGCACCCAACTCAATTTGGCCACCAGCTCCCAGTAATGATTGGTCGACAGACCTGTACCGATCGGTAAGGTCACGAAGCTCTCAGCCAGCACCTCAAACACCAACAAGTGGCCATTCATGGCCAAGAACAACAAGGTCACCAGGATCAGCAACATCTGCCCCAACACCGGCACCGAGACGCCATTACTGGGGTCGAGCATCGATGCAAAAGCCAAACCGGTCTGTACCGCGATAATTTGCCCGGCCACGGAAAACAAGTGAAAGAACAACTGCAAACTAAAGCCCAACATCACCCCGATCAGAATTTCTTGAGCTATCAAAAAAACAGCCCGCAGGCTCAAGGCATCGAACGGTGCAATGGGCGGCAAGGTAGGCACTAAGACCAAACAAATGGCCAAGGCTAAATACAAGCGCACACGCCCCGGGACTAATTTAGTCCCGATGATCGGCATCACCATCAACAAGGAGGCAATACGAAACAACGGCAGCATAAAGCTGCCAACCCAGGCACCGATTTGCTCAGCACTGAGTTCCAGCATGGCGCTTAGCCGATCACTTGTGGGATGTTCTGGATCAGCGTCTGCGTGTATTCCATCAATTCGCGCACCAGCCAAGGCCCGGCCCAGATCAGGGTCAAGAGCATGACCAGCAAGCGCGGCACGAAGCTTAAGGTTTGCTCGTTAATCTGCGTTGCGGCCTGAAACATCGCCACCAGCAAACCCACCAACAAACTCGGCAACACCAGCAAGCCAACCAGTACAGCGATTAGCCACAAGGCCTCACGAATCAGGTCTACCGCTACTTCCGGAGTCATACACGCGCCTCACTGATCCAGCTAAAGAGTGCCGAAACTACTGGCCAGGGTGCCAATCACTAGCGCCCAGCCGTCAATCAGCACGAACAACATGATTTTAAACGGCAACGAAATGATCAGCGGCGAGAGCATCATCATGCCCATCGCCATGAGAATACTGGCCACCACCATATCGATGATCAGAAACGGGATAAAAATCATAAAGCCGATCTGGAACGCGGTTTTCAGCTCGGAGGTCACGAACGCCGGCACCAAGATAGTCATCGGCGCCTGCTCGGGCGAGGCGATGTCGGTGCGCTTGGACAGCCGTACAAACAGCTCAAGGTCGGAGGCGCGGGTTTGCGCTAGCATAAATTTCTTCAGCGGCACCTCAGCCTTGGCAATCGCCTGCGGCGTCGTCAGTTGTTCATTGAGGTAGGGCTGTAGCGCGTCTTTATTAATTTGATCAAACACCGGGGCCATAATAAACAGAGTCAAAAACATCGCCATACCGGTGAGGATTTGGTTCGATGGGGTCTGCTGCAAACCCAAGGCTTGGCGCAAAATCGAAAAGACAATGATGATCCGGGTGAAGCTGGTCATCAGCATCACAAATGCCGGGATAAAACTCAGCGCGGTCATGATCAGCAGAATCTGCAGATTGACCGAGTACTCCTGCTGCCCTGCCGCGTTATTGGTCAGGGTAATCGCCGAGATCGACATCGGATCGCTGGCGGCCAACGCCAAAGGCGCGAGCAAACCCAGCAGCATAAATACAACAACGCGCAAGGCCATCATCAAGACTTATCCTTTGAGTCCTTACCCAATATCTCCATCAGCCGTTGGGCAAACTCGGCACTGGCCGGCTCGCTGTCGGGCAGATGGACCGGGTCTTTAAGCACATGCAACGGGGTAATGCGACCAGCGCTTAAGCCTAGCAAAACTTGTTCGCTACCCACCTGCACCAGCACCAAGCGATCTCGCGGCCCCAGCGCTTGGCTGGCCAATAGTTTGATTACCTGAGCACCGCGCGGGCCAATACTTTGCACCCGCCGCAATAACCAGGCGAGCAAAAAAATCAGACCGATAACCAGTATTAGCCCCAGCAACATCTGCCCCAACTGCGAACTCAGACTGCCACTGCTCGCCAGCATGGGCGCTGCCGCAGGAGATAATACTGGGCTCGACTCAGCCGCGAACACCGCCAGCGGCAAACCAGCCAACACGCCAATAAGTGCGCGCATAGCTTCAGCGTAACTTCTTAATGCGTTCACTTGGACTGATCACATCAGTCAAGCGAATACCGAACTTTTCGTTCACCACCACCACCTCGCCATGGGCGATCAAGGTGCCGTTAACCAGCACATCAAGCGGCTCACCGGCCAGTCGATCGAGCTCAATAACCGAGCCCTGATTAAGCTGCAGCAAGTTGCGAATGGTGATTTCGGTATTGCCCACTTCCATGGAAATAGACACCGGAATATCCAGGATCACATCCAGATTAGGCCCATCCATACTCACCGGCGCGCTTGAGCGCGGCACGCTACCAAACTCTTCCATCTTCGCCCGTGGCGCGGGCGGCTCGACGGCCGCCGCGCTGGCCATCATCGCGTCGATGTCATCCTGATCGTTATCCCCAGCCTCGGACAGCGCTGCCGCCCATTCATCGGCTAAGGCCTGCTCTTCGGGAGAGGTGGTTTCTTCTTCGTCGGCCATCGGTTGTCCTCGGCGGGCTATACATGTGAATTAAGCGCAGCGTTAACGCGAACGCGGTACCGGGTCGAGCACCTGAAATGCCAGCTTGCCTTTGTGCGCGCCGAGCTTAACGGTAAATGCCGGCACGCCATTGGCACGCAACAATACTTGTTCGGGTAAATCGACCGGAATGACATCGCCCGGCTGCATATTTAAAATATCGCGCAAGCGTAACTGCCGTGTGGCCACGGTCGCGCCTAGCGGCACGCTAACGTCAAGAATGTCTTCGCGCAGGGCATTCACCCAACGCTCATCTTGATCGTCGACATCCGACTGAAAACCGGCATCGAGCATGTCGCGAATCGGCTCGATCATCGAATACGGCATAGTGACGTGTAAGTCGCCGCCACCGCCGTCGAGTTCGATATGAAAGGTGGAAACCACCACCACTTCACTTGGACTGACGATGTTGGCCAACGCGGGGTTAACTTCCGAGCTGATGTACTCAAAGTTAATGTCCAGCACGGCATGCCAAGCTTCTTTGAGGTCGATAAAGGCCTGATCGATGACCATGCGCACCACCCGCAACTCAGTTGGGGTGAACTCACGACCCTCGATCTTGGCGTGCCGGCCATCGCCACCAAAAAAGTTATCCACCAGCTTGAACACCAATTTGGCATCCAAAATAAACAAACCAGTGCCACGCAACGGCTTCATTTTGACGAGATTGAGGCTGGTCGGCACATACAACGAGTGCACATATTCGCCAAACTTCATCACCTGCACGCCCCCCACGGCGACGTCAGCCGAGCGGCGCAACAGGTTAAACATACTCACGCGGGTGTAACGGGCAAAACGCTCGTTGATCATCTCCAGCGTCGGCATGCGCCCGCGAACGATCCGATCTTGGCTGGACAGGTCGTAGGTTTTGGCCGTGCCGGGCTCAGCGGCGTCTTCAGTCTCGACATCACCGTCATCGACGCCGTGCAGCAGGGCATCGATTTCGTCTTGTGAGAGCAGGTCTTGCACAGCCATTAGTGCATGCTCCTACTGCAATACGATATTGGTAAACAACACTTGCTCGACCGCTAACTTGCCGGTCTCTTTCTGCGCCAACGCCTGCACACTGGCGGTGGTTTGTTGACGAAGCATTTCCTTACCCACTGGAGTGGCTAAAGCCTCAAAGTCCTGCCCAGAAAACAACATGACCAGATTATTGCGCAGTACCGGCATGTGTTCTTTGAGCGCGTCAATCTCGGCCTGATCGCGCCCCATCAGGGCCACACTCACTTGCATATAACGCTGCCGGCCTTTGTAGTTAAAATTGACCACAAACGCCGGGGCAAGCACCTCGTAGATCGCGACCTGCTTGCCGGGCTTGGCTTCGCCTTCGGCGGCCGCCGCATGTTCCTCGCCCTTGGCCTCGTCTTTCTTGTCATTCTTTTTCAGAAAGAACACGGCACCGCCAACCGACAAGCCAATCACCACCAGCAAGCCAACTACAATTAAAATAATCAGCTTGAGTTTACTTTTACCAGCGGGCTTGCCTTCGGCATCGGCCGCTGCAGGTGCAGGTGCTTTTTCTTCTTTCTTAGCCATGCCAATAATCCGTCACTGATCGATTTATCTCAGCGTTCAAAGGGTTAGGAGCAAGTGTTATGCCAGTTCGGTAATAACCCGGCTTAGGCTTGCATTGTTTAACTCGCGCAGCGGATATACCAGTAAGCTCCACCACTGTCACCCAAAAACGCGAACGCCCGGTTACCCGGGCGTATTTAAGCGTAGATCAAGGCCGACCATTACTCAGGCATAGTAATCCACCAAACCACGCGGACTTAACGAACTTTTACCGCGCAACTCGGTGACCGCCATAATCTGCTGCTCATCGCCAGCGCCCAACGCGCCATCTGACCGGCCACCTCGATGTGCACCGCCACCATTATTCTGTTCCTGACCTTGCCAACCACGACTCAGCGACTGATCAGAAACATTCACATCAGCCAAGTTCATGCCCTGCGCGGTGAATAGGTCGCGCAGCCGCTGCATCTGCCCTTCAAGGGTCTCACGCACGCCGGCATGTGGACTGGCAAAGGTCACCTGGGTCTGATCTTTAGTCATATCGACCCGCACTTCCAAGCGACCTAAGTCAGCAGGCTCCAGTTGAATTTCGGCAGATTTAAGGTTTTGGCTCGATAACCACATGACTTTATCGACCACCGACTCACTCCAGCCACTCTGCTGTAGCGCCAAGGGCTGCCCCGGCAACAAGCTTAAGCGGCTGGCCGCCGGGGTTTGCTGGCTAACCGCTTGACTTAGAGCACTGAGTCGACCGCTCAGGTTCTCGCTACGCAGTTCGGGCGAGGCATCCTTAAGCCCCTCTGCCCCCTCCACACCCAATTCGTTAAGCGCCGCCAAGGCTGCCTCGCCCAACTTAGCCTCGGGATTTGTCGGCAATAGCTGAGTAGCGCCAGCCAAGGCACCCGCAAAGTCTTGCGCCGTATTCGTTGCACCTTGGCCCGCCACGCCTTGCTGCGTCGCCGTCTGGGCGGCTAACTGGGCCTTAGCGGCCAGATCGACAACCAACTGTACGCCGGCAGCACTGGTTAGGGTGTCCAAGGTCGAGTCATGGCTGGCATCGGTCATGGCCGCCACACCAGCACTAACCGCCGCCGCGCCAGCTACCCCAGGCATCAGAGGGCCTTGTCCGGTCAGCTCGCCTTCAGTTTGCTCACTTACAGCGACACCACTCAACGCCGCAGGCGTAACGCTGGTCTCAGCCGGCAACTGTCCAGTCAGCGCCAACATCATCAACGGGTCGAGTTGCGCTTGCGGCGGCCCCTCTTCGTCCTCTTTCGCCGCAGCAACCTCAGTATTGTCCGCACTGGTCGCGGCGTCGGCGTTCGCCGGCAAGGTTTTGCCGCTTGCGGCAAAACCTTCAGCGTCCGCCGAAGCAGTTGCGCTATCCGCCTTTGTTACGTTCGCATCAGCCGATTTATCCCGCGCCGGCTTAGCCACTGGCTCGGCACGCTCGGCGACTTTGTCTTGCCGCTCACGAGCGTACACTTGGGCAAACTCGGACTTGCGCTGACTCGCCTGCGGTGTGGCGGCTGGAGTTTTGTTGGGCACCATACGGGCTTTAGTTTTCGCCGCAGGTTGCAGCAACAGATCAGGAACAACGGACATGGCACTCTCCATAACGGCCATTAATGGCCGCGTGGGTGGGTCGTGCAGGGAACAATGCAAGGCTAAGGCCAACTCGCCACGCGCGACCCATTAGCGCTCAACGATGGCGTTGCAACTCAGCTTTATACAAGATGCGCACGATCGCAAACTCGCGCTGCACCTGTTCAAGCACCTCGGCAGTAGCCTCTAAACGCTCACGGCGCGCCAGTTCTTCCAACTCTTTGCACAGGCCAGCCAGCAGCAGCGCGCCCATATTGCTGCAGCTACCTTTGAAGCTATGGGCGGCCAAGCGCATGGCTTGCGCATCGCCACTGCTCGAAGTTTCCAGCAGCAAGCGCAAGCGCTCCTCAGAGTCGAGCAAAAAAGTCTCGAGCAGCAGCGGATATTCATCTTCCATGACATCGCGCAAGGTCTCTAACACCGCATTGTCGAGATGAATGTCTGCCACCTAGTGCGCTCCTTTAAGCCACATGCCGATCACGTTGCCTGCGTCCAGACGAAGTCCACGCTAACACTGCGACCATCCACCGAATAACTACAGCTATCGCTTAGCTGGCGCACCAAAGCCATGCCACGACCACAAAGAACCACCCCACCGCTTTGCGGTGCCGGCACCTCCGCCGCGTTGAAGCCAGCACCGCTGTCTTCAACCCGCAATGTCAGCCGGCCACCGCCAATCTCAGGGGTTAACTGTAGATGAAAACGCACAAATCCTTGATCGAGACTGGCTAACAGTTCACTCCGCTCGCGGTAATAGCGACTAAAACCTTGCGCATCACGCTTAAGCTGCGAGTCGAGCCCCAGCACGCCATGCTCTAAGGCATTCGAGTAGAGTTCAGCCAGCACGGTGTATAACGCCCCAGCTTGGCTGCGCAGTTCTTGCACCTCCAGTAACTGCTGCAATAAAAACGGCAACGGATTGAAATGCCGCAAGGTCTGCGCGCGAAACTCAAAACTGGCCGACCAATCCAGCGGGCTAAATTGCCCACAATTGCTAATTGCCAGTGCCGGCCGTGGCAACGCATCTTCAGCAACTAAGGTCACTTCAACCATGCTGACGTCATCTTGGGCGGCGCCACAGAACTCACTGATCGCCAGTTGGATTTCGGCAAACAGCCGATCAGCCGGATGGTTCTGCGCAAAGACCCCCAGCAAACGCTCCTCGCCAAACAATTGCCCGGTACTGTTGCAGCCTTCGAGCACGCCGTCAGAGAGCAAGAACAATCGATCACCTAGCTCCAGCGGATAGATCTCGTATCGGTCATCGAAGGTGGCAGCGTCGCGCACCCCTAGTGGTAAGTGCCGGGAGATCAGCGGCACGCGCTCGCCGCTCGCTGCACGATACAAATAGCCGTCCGGCAGGCCGCCATTCCAGACTTCAACCACCCGCCGATGAAAACTCACATTGAGCAAGGTGGCACAGCAAAATACCCCCACCGGCAAAATCCGTTTCAGCTTAGCGTTCATCTCGCGGAGAATTTCTGCCATCGAATAACCCTTGGCGGTCATCCCGTAGAACACCTCTGCCAAAGGCATAGCACCAATAGCAGCGGGTAAACCGTGGCCGGTAAAGTCGCCGAGAAACACATGCATGCCACCCGAGGGTTTAAACGCGGCCAGCAGCAAGTCGCCATTAAACAAGGCATAGGGCGACTGCATATAACGAATATTGGCGGCGCTCAGGCAACCCGAGTGGGCTACTTTGTCGAACACCGCTTTCGCTACGCGTTGTTCGGTGAGCAGGTGTTCGTTGTGTTTGGCGATTAGATCACGCTGCTGCAAGACGGTTTTTTGCAAGCGCCGCAGACGATCCATAGCCTTGATTTTGGCCTCGATAATCACCCGATTGTAGGGTTTGGCGATAAAGTCATCGCCACCGGCCTCCAAGCAGCGCACCAGTGCTTCACCCTCCGTCAGCGAGGTGAGGAAAATAATCGGCACCAAGGCCTCGCCCGCACAAGCCTTGATGCGCCGGGCCGCTTCGAAGCCGTCCATCACCGGCATCATCGCATCCATCAAGACCAGATCAGGCTGCTCAAGCCGAAACAGCCCGAGCGCCTCCAGACCGTTACAGGCCTCAACCACCCGATAGCCCTGCCGACTGACCATGGTGGCCAGCAACATGCGGTCGAGCGCATTGTCCTCAGCGATCAGGATGGTTAAACGGTCGCCTGCCATCGCCAGTGGCCTTAGGCGATTTTGAACAGCTGCTCGAAATTGGAAATAGCCAAAATTTTCCGCACATCACTGTTGCAGTTGGCTAAGCGAATTTGCGCGTGATCGCCGCCTGCATGGTCGCGCAACAGCAACAACATACCCAACGCCGAACTGTCCAAATAAGTCGCGCCTTGCAAGTCGACCAAGTAACTTTTCGGCGAACTATCGAGCCGCTCGTAAGCATCACGAAAGGCTTGGTGAGCACCAAAATCGAAGCGTCCCTGAATTGAAATGGTCAACTCTTGCTCGTCGGCAGATAACTGCGTGGTAATGCTCATCTAAAGCTCCTTATTGTTATCGATAATTGGCAGAACATTTAGCATTAGGCCGCCATCAGGGCAACCAATATTCAACGCTGCAGCGGCGTCGTTAAACGCTGCGCCAACTCATCGAGCATTTTTTGCTCGCGCTTATCTTCGGCCAAACGCGCCTCTTGTTGATAACGCTGGACCAATTTGCGCAAAGCCTCCAAGCGAGCATAGCGCTGCTGCCAGACTTCGCGCGCTTTATTGAGGCTATTTAGATGCCACTCCAATGCTTGGCGCTGTTGGCCGATGGCGGTTTCCAACTGCGATAAAAAGCGTTGATAGCCCATCAACCACTGACCAGAAACGCCCTGCTGGCCTTTAGTCAACCATTGCTGCTGGTAATCGCCTCGATAGCGCTCTAATTCGCCATGCTTGACCTCGGCCTGAGTTAGCAACTGCTGACACCGGCCCAAGCTTCTGGCCGCCTCACGCTCGGCGCGTTCGGCCATTTCGATCACTGGGGCTAGTCGACTGGCACGGCTGGGCGGCATGGCTTAAACACCTGCCTGCGGGTTAAACAACGCGCTTAGTTGCAGACTGCTTTGCGGCAAACTCTCGCTCTCCGCCAAGCCTTGGCACAGGTATTTGGCCATTTGTGGTTGCAGGGCGATGGCCAGATCCGTCTGCGGGTCGCCACCGGGCACATACGCACCCACGCTGATCAGGTCGCGGCTCTGCTGATAACGCGACCACAACTGTTTAAAACGCTGCGACTCGCGCAGATGCTGCGCAGTAATCACCTGCGGCATCACCCGGCTGATCGAGGCCTCGATATCGATGGCCGGATAATGCCCCTCCTCGGCCAAGCGCCGCGACAGCACGATATGCCCGTCGAGCACCCCACGGGCGGCGTCGGCGATCGGGTCTTGTTGGTCATCGCCCTCCGACAACACGGTGTAAAAGGCGGTAATAGAGCCACCACCAGCCTCGGCATTGCCAGCCCGTTCAACCAACTTTGGCAATTTGGCAAACACCGAGGGCGGATAACCTTTAGTCGCCGGAGGCTCGCCAATGGCCAATGCGATCTCACGCTGGGCTTGGGCAAAGCGAGTCAGCGAGTCCATCAGCAATAAAACGTTTTTACCTTTGTCGCGAAAATACTCAGCGATGCGCGTGCAGTACATGGCCGCGCGTAAACGCATCAGCGGCGCCTCATCCGCTGGCGAGGCCACCACCACCGAACGTTTTAAGCCTTCTTCACCGAGAATCTGCTCGATAAATTCCTTAACCTCACGACCCCGCTCACCGATCAGCCCGACCACGATAATGTCGGCCTCGGTAAAACGCGTCATCATCCCCAGCAATACGCTTTTACCCACGCCGGTACCGGCAAACAGGCCCAACCGCTGACCACGCCCCACCGTCAGTAGGGCATTGATGCTGCGGATACCCACATCCAATGGCTGATTAATCGGATCGCGCTTCAGTGGATTGATGGTCGGCCCGTCGAGCGGCACCCAGTCTTCGGCTTTCATCCCGCCCTTGCCATCCAAGGCTCGGCCGGCGCCATCCAGCACCCGTCCGAGCATCGACATGCCCATCGGCAAGCGGCCGGTGTCGGGCATCGGCACAACCCGCGCACCCGGAGCGATGCCGGCCAGATTACCGACCGGCATCAAGAACACCCGACCGCCAGAAAAACCCATCACTTCAGCCTCAACCTGGACCGGGTGATAGCTGTCTTGGTTGATTACCATGCAGCGACTGCCCAACGCGGCGCGCAAGCCCTCGGCCTCCAAAGTGAGGCCGACCATACGCAGCAAGCGACCCTCAACTTGCGGCTGCTCAGGCAGTTTTACCGCCGCTTGATAGCCGCTCAAGCGCTTGGCAAAACTGGTCCGATCAAGGCGCATCGGCGTGCTCATCGCCCGAAGGCGCGTCATCGCCCAATGGCACGTCATCACTTAGTTCCAGCGCTAAATCGGCTAACGGTGGATTGGTGGCTTGCTCTCGCTGCTGCTCAAACAATTGCTTAATCGCTTGTTCGAGCCGGGTTTCAACGCTGGCGTCAATTTGACTGTGCTCGGTTTCGATCCGACAACCGCCCGGCAGCAACTGCTCATCCTCAAGGATTCGCCAGTTTTCTTCGTGGCGTTCACGCAGGGCTTTGACCAGCTCGAAGTCTTGCGCATTGATATGAATGCGCACATTGCCAGCCCCCATCGGCAATAACTTAAGCGCTTCGCTTAATACGCCTTTCAATTGACTGGAGTCGCACTGCAGCTCACGGCGAATCACCTGCCGGCTGATATGGCTAACCAACTGTACTAACGCCTGTTCGATCTGCTGATCTTGCTCGGCAATTGGCACCAACAACTGCCCCATCAATTGCTCAAGACGCAGCAACTTGGCCTGCAACAGCAGTTCAGCTTCGTGCTTGGCTTTGATCTGGCCAGCATGGAAACCGTCTTTTTCACCGACCGCAAAGCCTTCGTTGTAGCCGTCTTGGCGAATCGCCTCGAGCTCATCGAGAGTCAAAGGCTTGACTGATTCAAGCTCGATTTCTTCGCTTTGCGCGCCAGCTTGCTCAGCCAATTCCTCAGCACTAACCGGCGGCGTTTCCGGAAAGTAGGCCGGATCACCGGGCGCGGCCTCAAAACTGGGTAAGGCCCAGCGATCAAACGCGCGAACATCTTTGGCGCGAATCAATTCGCTGGGAACATCCTTGGCCGTCATCGTTGCGCCCCTAGTCAATTTTAGTGGCCTAAGCGTGGCCTAAGCGGCCGTTAAAAACCACCTAGATTGCCGATAGAGCGGCGCCGCCTAAGTTTTTCAACCAGTGTTTAAATCATCGCCTCGCCGCCGGCACCGCCGAGCATAATCTCGCCAGCATCGGCCATGCGCCGAGCGATGGTGAGCACTTCTTTTTGCGCGGTTTCTACATCGCTCACCCGCACCGGCCCGCGCGCTTCAAGGTCATCGCGGAGCAATTCGGCCGCACGTTTGGACATGTTCTTAAAGACTTTCTCGCGAATGGCCTCGTCCGCCCCCTTGAGCGCGATCACCAGCACATCGGAGGAAACCTCCCGCAGCAACGCCTGAATGCCCTTATCATCAACATCGGCAAGGTTGTCGAAGACGAACATCAAGTCTTCGATTTGCGTGGACAAGTCTTCATCGACCTCACGAATCGAATCCATCAACTGCCCTTCGATCGAGCTATCGAGGAAGTTCATGATATCCGCCGCCCGCTTAACCCCACCCATGGTGGCGCGCGATGTGTTGGCACTGCCGGAAAACTGCTTCTCTAAAATCAGGTTGAGTTCTTTCAGGGCGGCCGGCTGCACGGTGTTCAGTGACGACACCCGCAAGACGATATCCAAGCGCACCTTATGGTCGAAATGGCCGAGCACTTCGCCGGCTTGATCGGGGTCTAAATAGGCCACCACAATGGCTTGAATTTGCGGGTGTTCGAGGCGGATCACGTCGGCCACGGCACGCGGCTCCATCCACTTCAGGCTGTCTAAGCCGCTGGTGCTGCCGCCGAGCAAAATTCGATCAATCAGGTTGCCGGCTTTGTCTTCACCCAAGGCTTGGGTGAGCATCTTGCGGATATAACCGTCGGCCCCGACGCCTAGGCTGGTTTGATCGCCGACTGTTTCGACAAACTCACCCATGACCCCTTCAACTTGCTCACGCTGCACATTACCCATATGTGACATGGCCACGCCAACCCGCTGCACCTCTTTCGGGCTGAGATGGCGCAGCACTTGCGCAGCATCGGTTTCGCCTAGCGAGAGCAGCAAAATGGCTGCTTTATCGACTTTGCTCAATTTGGCAGGGGTGCGTGCTTCACTCATATTGGTTAACCCACAGTTTATTCGCCATCATTGATCCATTCTTTAACAACCTGCGCCACGCGCCCGGCATCTTCAGCCACCAGCCCTTTGATGGCGTTCAGTTGTGCATCATAACCCTCAGTCGGGCTAGGCAGCAGGATGCTTTGCGGGCCACCGATACTAACCCGATCTTCGGCCAAATCGGCGCCATAGCCGCCCATTGCACCCAGCGCCACATCACCGCCATGACCGCCGCCGCCCGCTGAATCTTTGCCAGCGCTGCTGATGTTCTTCAGCACGGGCTTGAGCACACCAAACACCAGCACCAAAATAAACAGCACGCCCAGCACTTGCTTAATAATGTCCCAGAACCACGGCTGGGTGTAGAACGGAATGCTGATAATTTCGTCGCCATCTTGCGCGGCGAAAGGCGCATTAATCACACTGACGCTATCGCCACGACTGGCATCAAAACCCACCGAGTCTTGTACCAAACGGGTGAAGCGAGCCAACTCAGCCGCCGACCAAGGCACATGAGTAACTTCAGCGGTTTTCGCGTCGACTTTAGTCTGATCATCCAGCACCACCGCCACCGACAAGCGCCGCAAGCGACCTTGTTGCTGCTTGGTATAGCTCACCGAACGATCCAGTTCATAGTTTCGCGTGGATTGCTCGCGCTTGTCGGCTGGGAATGGCGCCAACATCGGCTGCCCCGTGGCCGGATCATTTATCTGCTGACCATTGGCATCCAGCAGCGGATTACCCGCAGCGATCGCCGCCGGAGCTCCAGCGGCAGGCGCACCACCCGTGGTCTGCGGCGCCGCAGAAGGTCCAGGTGGCTGATTGCTCAGCGCGCCAGGTACGCCTTGCGCGCCCGAGCCTGCCTGACGTTGTTCATTAACCTTTTGTTCGCTGCGCAGCGCCGGCTGGTCGGGGTTAAACATCTCCGAGGTCGACTCCACCGCACTGAAATCAACGTCTGCCGATACTTCAGCTTTGTACTTACCCGAGCCCAACACGGGTTGCAAAATATTGTGTACCCGCTGGGTAAACATACCCTCCATGCGCCGGCTGTAATCGTACTGTTTGCCGGCCATGCTCAGTTCGGAGTTCTCGCCTTGCGAGGAGAGTAAAGCGCCCTTTTGATCAACCACGGTAACTTGCGACTTGTCCAACTCAGGCACGCTGGTGGCGACCAAATTAACAATCGCCATCACCTGACCGGCCTCCAAGCTACGCCCCGGATACAAATCCACCAACACCGAGGCGGTGGGTTTACGCTCATCGCGGACGAACACCGAGCTCTTCGGGATGGCCAAGTGCACCCGCGCCGACTTAACGTTATTCAGGCTCGAAACGGTACGGGCCAACTCGCCCTCAAGGCTGCGCCGATAACGGGTCGCTTCCATAAACTGGCTGGTGCCTAGACCCTGTTCCTGATCGAGCATCTCAAAACCATGATTACCGTCGCTGGGGGCCACCCCAACCGCGGCTAACTTTAGGCGGGCGCGCGCCAAGTCATCCGCTTTAACCAGCAAGGCACCCGAGTTAGGTTCAAGGGTGTAAGCGATGTCTGCGGCGGTCAGTGTCTCGATCACCTGATTGGTGTCCAACCCCGACAAGCTGCCATACAGTGGCCGATAATCGGGCTGCTGCGACCAGAGCACCACAGCAAAACCCAGCGCCACACTGGCGGCCAAGCCGACCAGCAAGCCGACTTGGCGGAGCATGCTCATGCCGGAGAGATTTTCTAAAAACGTTAAACCAAACAGCGGCGGCGTTGCTGGCGCTGCGCCAGTGGTTGCCGGCAGGGTATCGAGGGCTGTGGCCATGACTTAATCTCGCTGTTAAACCGGCATCTGCATGATGTCTTGATAGGCCTGAACCAGTTTATTGCGCACCTGGGTCACGGCCTGAAACGAGACGCTGGATTTTTGCGCAGCGATCATCACATCGGTCAGATCAATCCCGCTCTTGCCCATTTCAAAGGCCGTGGCCAACTGGCTGGAGGCTTGCTGGGTATCGTTGACCTTATTGACGGCCTGTCCAAGCATATCGCTGAAGCTCGGCGCACCGACTTCCTGCACGCTGGCCGTGGGTTTTGGCCGCGCCATCGCCTCGGTCTGCATGGAGCGCATTTCCAACATCAGACGATTGAATTCGATACCTTGGCTCATCACATCCTCCACTGGCCGCAGTTTTTTTGACGCTTTGCGGCGCGATAACCAGAGGATTGCAACAAGAGTGCCAGCTAATGGCGACTGGCGGAGTTTGTGACGCCAGAGTAATGATTTAAGCCTGTGACAAACAAAATCGCGGTTTTAGCTCAGGCTAAAACCGCGATTATTTGCAACAACTGCCGGCGCACAGACGATGCTTTAGCGCACCGCGCGCCAATCAACTGGCGAACAAGTACGACTCCACATCCATGCCGGCATCGCGCATCTGTGCCAGCTTGTAACGCAAGGTCCGCGGACTGATTCCCAGTCGATCCGCCGCTTCTTTGCGCCGACCACGCTCGGCGCGCAGGGTATCGACAATTAACTGGAACTCACGGCGGCGCAAATCTTCACCGAGCGCGCCGTTCGCCACCGCCATACTGCTGTCGGCCAGTACCCGCTCAGCAAAGCTTGACGCGGGCGAACTCGGCAACACGGGCGCCACGGGCAACATCGAGGGCAGCAACGGCGGGCTGATGGCTTGGCCAATTTGCGTGCCCAGACAAAGATCTTGCGGCTGAATCAAGCCGCCCTGTTGCAAGATCAAAGCGCGCTGAATGGCATTATCCAGCTCACGGACATTGCCCGGCCAAGGATGACTGGTTAAACAAGCTTGGGCCGCCGTCGACAGCCGCACACTGGCGTGATTCATTTTTTTCACATGCTTGGCCAGCAAGCGTTCGGCCAACGGCAGAATGTCGCCGGTGCGCTCACGCAAAGGCCGCCAAGCCAAAGGGAACACCGACAAGCGATAGTACAAATCCTCACGAAAGCGCCCCGCCGCCACCTCACCTGCCAGATCACGGTTACTGGTGGCCAGCACGCGAATATCCAGGTTAATCGGCTTACGCGCACCGACCCTCTCCACCTCACGTTCCTGCAACACGCGCAACAACTTGGCTTGCAAGCCCAGCGGCATTTCGGAAATTTCATCGAGCAAAATACTGCCGCCCTCAGCCAACTCAAACTTGCCGGGCTGCGCGGCAATAGCGCCGGTAAAGGCGCCTTTTTCATGACCGAACAGGGTGGCTTCCAACATATTGTCGGGGATAGCCGCGCAATTAATGGCAATAAAGGGTTTATTGGCGCGCGGCGATTGCTCGTGGATATAGCGCGCTAACACTTCTTTGCCGGTACCCGACTCGCCGGTTATTAATACCGTTGACTCACTCTGGGCCACCCGTGCGGCTAATTCGAGTAGCTGCTGACTGGCCGGCTCGCACGCCACCGGCCCTTCGCCGGCAACCGCGGTTACGCGACCCAAGGCGTGCCGTGCCACCAGATCGAGCAAAGTTTTCGGCTCAAAAGGCTTCACCAGATAATCCGCTGCGCCTTGGCGCATGGCATCCACCGCCCGCTCAACCGCACCGAAGGCTGTCATCAACAGCACCGGCAGTTGCGGGTAACGCGCACGCACGTGGGCCAGCAACTGATGACCGTCCATGCCGGGCATATTCACATCACTGACCAGCAAGCTGAACGACTCTTGGCCCAGCGCCTGCACCGCCGCCTCGGCGCAATCCACCGCACGACAAGCATGCCCACCCAGCATCAGGGTATCCACCAAGGCTTCACGTAGCGCCCGGTCATCCTCGACCAACAAAACTTTAGCCAGCATGACAGTTACTCCTGTGCGGTGAATTGCGCCGCGTGAATCAGCGGCAAGGTCAGAATCGCGCACGTGCCACGGGCCACCGTGGAGCGCAATTGCAAATGGCCCTGATGCGCACGAGCCACGGCATGTACCACCGCCAAGCCCAAACCAGTGCCAGTGGTTTTAGTGGTGAAAAACGGCTCACCTAAACGGGCCAAAATAGCCTTATCGATGCCATTACCGTTGTCGCTGATGCACAGCCGCAGCGAGTTGCCACGGCTGTATAGATGCACCTTTAAGCGCGAGGCAGGGCCTGCCGCCTGCAAGGCGTTATCGACCAGATTCATCAACGCGCCGACCAGGGTGTCGCGATTGCACAGCAACTCGCCGGTGTGACTGTCGCACTGCCAGCGCACGGCGCGATCTTGCACATGCACCTCGGCCGAAGCCCGCAAAGCATCCAGCAAGGCTTTAGGGGTTAGGCGATCAGGCAGCGGCAAGTCGCCACGAGCGAACACCAGCATGTCGCGAACTTGATGCTCCAGTTCGTGCAAACGCTCTTTCAGCCGCCCAGCAAAGCGTTGCTGCTGCTCGGCCGGCAGCACCTGCTCAGTCAAATGACTGGCATACAGCAAGGCTGCCGACAGCGGCGTGCGAATTTGATGGGCTAACGAGGTGACCATCCGGCCCAGCGCCGACAAGCGCTCATGCCGCGACAGCTGCTCTTGCAAGCGTCGGGTTTCAGTCAGGTCGGTGAGCAGAATAAGCTGCCCCGGCTCACCGTTCAGCGAACGCGTGGCCATGGCTAAACGTCGGCCGTCTTTGAGAGAGATTTCGTGGCCATCGTCTTCGCGCGGAGCAAAGTTGCGGGCAATCACCAAGCGCCAGAGCATGCCCACCAAGGGCAAACCCAGAAAACCACAAGCGGCTGGATTGGCATCGCGCACCACGCCCTGGCCATCGAGCACTACCACCCCACCGGGAAGCAAATCGAGCAGGCTTTGCAGGCGCTGGGCGAGGCGCTCCTTCTCGGCCAGCTCAGTAATCCGCTGAGCACTGACCTGTGCCAACTGACCATTCAACTCAGCCACTTGAGTCTCAAGCAAGCTGTAAGAGTCGTTGAGCTGCAACGACATCTGATTGAACACGTTGAGTGCCTGCTCCAAGTTGACCCGGGTAGCCGGTTCAACGGCAGCAGGAGCCTGAAGGTCAGTGGCAGGGATGAGGCGGGTGACTGTATTCATAGTTCTCTCTCGCGCTGCGAGCCGTCATAAAACGGTCTACTAAGAGAGAACTAGCAATACTTGTGCCTAAAAATAATATCGTTATTTTTCAATGCTTTAAATATGGATTATCGCAGCGCGTCAATCCTCCGACGACTCTTCCTCGTCGTCACGCCGATTCATCCCGTACTTACGCATCTTCTCCACCAGCGTGGTACGACGAATCCGCAAACGCTCAGCAGCCCGCGCCACAACACCGCCTGCGTCATCCAACGCCTGCTGAATCAAGCCCTGCTCAAGGTTGCCCAGATAGTCTTTTAAATCCAAGCCTTCGGCCGGCAATACCGCCGGTGCATCGATACCAGGCAAACCGGCGCTAATGGCCGCACGCTCTTGCAAGTCGTCACGCAAACTGGCTGCCAATTGTTCGTCTTCATCGTCCACATGGCGGAATTTTTTCGGCAACTCCATCACGCCGATCACCCCATACGGATGCATGATCGCCATGCGCTCGACGAGGTTGGCCAACTCTCGCACATTACCCGGCCAATCATGCTGACAGAGCGACATAATCGCCGCGGAATTAAAGCGAATCGAACCGCGTTTTTCGAACTCCATGCGCGAGATCAACTCGTTCATCAGCAGCGGAATGTCTTCGACCCGCTCACGCATCGGCGCCATTTCGATGGGGAACACGTTTAAGCGATAAAACAGATCTTCGCGAAAAGTGCCGTCCTCAATCATCTTCTCCAGATTCTTGTGGGTCGCAGTGATGATGCGCACATCGACGCTCTGGGTTTTATTACTGCCGACCCGTTCAAAGGTGCGCTCTTGCAGCACGCGCAGCAATTTGACCTGCATCGGTAAAGGCATGTCACCGATCTCATCGAGAAACAGCGTGCCGCCGTTGGCCAACTCAAAACGCCCGGCGCGGCTGGTAATGGCACCGGTAAAAGCGCCTTTCTCGTGACCAAACAACTCGCTTTCGAGTAACTCTGCAGGAATAGCCCCGCAATTAACCGGCACAAAGGGCGCATCGCGACGCTTGGAGTGATAGTGCAGATTGCGCGCCACCACCTCTTTACCGGTGCCGGACTCACCCAAAATCAACACGCTGGCATCGGTATCGACCACTTGCTGCATCATCTGCCGCACTTGCTGAATGGCGCGACTGGTACCGACTAAGCTGCGAAACAAATTCGGTTCGCGCTGACGGCCACGCTCACGGGCCTGATCGTACATCTCGCGGAATACCTGGACGCGGTGCAGCGAGTCGAGCAATTTGTTGTAGCTCGGCGGCATTTCCAAACTAACCAAAACACGCCGGCGAATATCTTCTGGCCACTCAGCGGGAACCTGAGCATCGAGCAGCACCGTCGGTAAAAACTCATCCCAAGCGCCGAGCTGTTTAAGTAGCTCTAATGCGCCGCCCTTAGTTGCCACTTCGCCGAGCAATACACTTAGCACTTCGCGGCTAGATTCCAATCCAGCCACAACTTGCGCCCAGTCGGCGCTGCCGCAGGCTAAGTGATCCTCACCGAGAAAATTCAAAATCACCGCCATCTGCAGGCGGCGTTCGCTGTTGTCGTCAATCAGAAGCAGTTTGGTTGCGCGCCACATCTTATTTTTATACTCGACAGCTTAAAGGGAGATCCGCCAGCCACAATTGCAGCCACTGCGGCACATGGCCATTAGTAAAGTCAAAAGCCGGGCAATAGTCAATTTTATGGCGTGATTTTTTTGCCTTTCCGATCAATAACTTAAGCGCACAAAGAAAGGAATGCAGAGAGATTCAGGAGGATTACAGCCGAGCGAGGGTAAAACGAGGGAAATTGACGCCACGATCAATATAAATCGCAGCTCAACCGAACAACTGATAAACCTTGGCGCCCTGCTGGGACTGGTTTAATTGCAGCAACTCTTGGGATAAACGCTGCTGCTCTGACTGGCAGACCAGCACCAACTCGCGATACAAATCGACCAATTCTTGCATGCGCAAGCGTAGCTCAGCCTCATCACGGCCAGTTTCCACCATGGCCTCATCGACGGCTTGCCGACACTGCAAGTCAAGCGTACCAATCGCGCTCCAATCCTGCGTAGCCAAAGCCTCACGCAGCGCCGAACCGGTGGTTTCGAGAAGCTGTACTGCTGGACTCATCACATTGCTCCTCTTGGTACAGGGCCAAACTTAAGCAATTGCATCCCAACTGCTTTTAATTTCACGCAGCATACCTGCTACTTCATCCAGCATCTCGATACTGTCCTTCTGATTCGCCTCAAGCAAGCGCGCAATCATGTACTCGTAAAGACGATCCAGATTGCTGGCAACCTCACCACCCTGGGCAAGATCCAACCCCTCACGCAAGCCACCGATGATGGAGATTGCGTGACCTATCAGCTCACCCTTGAGGGCAAGTTGCCCGCGCTCCATGGCCCCGCGAGACTGCGCAAGCTTAGATAAGCCGCCTTCCATTAGCATCTGAATTAAGCGATGTGGACTTGCCTCGGCAACCAAAGAGCGAATGCTGACTGAGTGATACTGCTTAAGGGCGCTCGCTGCGTTCATAGTGTGTTCTCGCCTAGTGATTGCTGCATAAACAAGCTATCGGCTTTTCGGCAAAAAACTTTAAAGCAAATTTAGGCCGCCGGCGCAGACTCGACAGGCGGCTCAATAGCATCCCAAGCATGCTTAATTTGCAGCAACAACGTCTCAACTTCGTCTAACGGACGAGGTGAGTTATCCAGCGCTACATGTGACAACTGGCGGGTCATGTAGTCATAAAGAGCATCAAGGTTATTGGCGATCTCCCCCCCTTGCTGCGTATCTAAGCTAGCTTGCAAGACGCCCAAGATAGTCATGGTAGAGCCAACTGCCGAGCCACGCGCCTCTATATCGCCTTGCTGCAGCGCCACACGAGCCTCAACAAGCCGCTCAAGCGCGGCCTGCAACAGATATTGGACGGCATGATAGGGCGAAAGTTGATCGGTCATTTCAGGTAAAGCCTCAGCGCTCAACATAGCTAACAACTCCTTATTTCTTCACAAACCCAGGCAAGCTGGCCAACTGACTAGTCAAACCTTCGCTGGTTTTCCTAAGCTGACCAACCAATTGATCCATTGCGTTGTATTGCTTATAAAGCCGTTCTTGTACCTGAGCGATGCGCACGTCGAGAGCCGCGCGCTGCTTAGTGATGTCACTGCGGGTCGACTCTAGACCCTTCTGCCGCTGATCTATCAAACCGCCGAAACTATTGAACGGCTTAACCGCCTCAGCAAGCCGCCCCATCAACCCGCCAGAGCCGCTCATATAACTGGCAACTTTGTCAAAATTGGTACTCAGGGCCGCGTCGAGCTTCACGCTATCTACGCCGAGCTTGCCGTCTTTTTGCGTGGTAATGCCTAGCTCACCCAAAGAGCGTAGACCTGCAGTAGCGCCCAGAGCTGTCAGCTCCTTACGCAAACTGGCCTGCAGATTACGAATCGAGCTATCGCCCAGCAAAGGACCGACCAGTGGCTTTTTATCCTCCCCCACTTTAACCACAGAGGTTAGCTCGCTAGTGGTGGTGATCAGCTTGTTATAGGCATCGACAAACTTTTGGATATTGGCTCGTGCGCTGGCTGTGTCTTGAGTGATATCGATGTCGACGGTTTTACCTGCGGCAATATCAGCCGGCGACTGCGCACTCACCAGCTTAATGGTGACACCGCTGACCACGTCATCGATGCTGTTGGTAGCCTTAACGACTGCCAAGCCGTCCACACTAAACTTAGCGGACTGCGCCTTATTGATAGTACCGGCAGCCCCCGCGCTAGGCGGAGCGGTATTTACCAACGGGTCAAAGGCTAGGCTCGCCAGATCCGCCGTGCCAGTCGTGATGCCGTTTTCGGCCACAACGACCTTAATATCATTACCCTCACCCGTATTAGTAGAGTTAAGGACCAAGCGCGAACCCGACGCATCGGAAATAATGCTGGCGCTAATACCTTTGGCTTGCCCGGCGGTATTAATTGCATCGCGAATATCGGTGAGTTTATCTTTGCCGGCCTCAACGGTGACATTCAGGCTGTTGCTTCCCGCCGAAATGGTCAGCACGCCGCTGTCAAAGGTCGCACCCGCAGTTGCTGCCCTCAACGCGACCTTACTACCCGCTGCCAACTGCTCTACCTGTAGGTTGAAACGACCTACAGGCAAGTTGCCGCTGGCCGTCGCGGTGAACACCGCAGGGGCCGAAGAGGTCACCAGTTGCTTATTGAAAGCCGTGGGGGTGTTAAGCGTGGCCAGCATTGAGCCCAGCCCCTCAAGCGCGGAGCGAAGCGAGCCCAGGCCGGAGAGCTGTGCAGTACTGGCCTTATCCAAACGATCCAGCTGCGTTTGTTTAGGGGCGCGCTCAGCCGCGACAGTGGCTTTGACAATAGCGTCAATGTCTACCCCGGAACCTATGCCAGAAATACCGGCCATTTTTCACCTCGTCAAAACAATGACTGTTTATGCCTTATGAGCATAAACAATCAAAAGCCGTGCCAGCGTGGTACGCCTTAGGCTTCAGCCTTGAACAACAGACTGCGCGCGTCCGACAAATTCTCCGCTAGCTGTAAGGCCTCCTCGGATGGAATCTGCCTAATTACATCACCGGAAGTCGCATCGGTAACCTTTACCACCACCTGCCCGCTACCATCATCAACACTGAAATTAAGATCGCGGCTCACCGATTGAGCAAAGGCTTGCAGTGTGACCACCGCATCTTCCACTTGAGCCCGAGCCGCTTCTTTTACTGGCGGCACCGACACTTCCTCCGCGACACGAACCTCTGGCTTATCCAACGCAGACGGCTGCCTGAATGTTGAGACAACATCCAAGGCAGCCGATTTTTTTGTTGAGCCAACGTCCATAACATCCTCCTGGTCATTAGCGAGAAGAAGGGGCTAGCCCCTCCTTCTTTACTTTAGCGCATCAACCTTATTGCAGCAGGCTAAGTACCGCCTGCGGCAACTGGTTGGCCTGAGCCAGAATCGCGGTACCGGCCTGTTGCAAAATCTGATTCTTGGTCAGCTCCGAGGTTTCGTGAGCAAAGTCGGTATCGCGAATCCGACTACGGGCAGCCGAGGCGTTCTCAGAGATGTTCTGCAGGTTAGATATGGTGTTATCGAAACGGTTTTGTACCGCACCTAACGCTGCTCGCTGGGAGTCAATCGTGTTGAGCGACTGGTCGATAACCAAGACCGCTTTTTGCGCACCTTCCGCCGTGGTGATGTCCAACGAATTGACATCTGAAGTGGTTGCCGCCGTTGCACCTGTAACGGTACCACCATTAGTTATCCCGGTTGCTCCAGTCAAGGTAAAGGTGATGCTAGTCAGGTTGTTGGCTGGCGGCGTGGCATCGTTGTACTGCGAGACCACATTGGTCGCGCTGCTGCCATAAGCAAAGACCCCTGTATTACTGTCGTTGACCGACTTGACCGCAAGCTCTTGTATGGACGCAGCGGTCGCACCCGAGGCAACATCAAAGGAAACAGTGGTAGTGCCACCCGCAGTGCCTGCAGTGACAATAGCAACCGAAACGCTGCCTGAAGCCGTGGCGGTACCAGTAAATGCACTACCCGACTGAGTGTAAAAATCACCCTTCAGGGTTGTCGAGCCGGCATCTTGCAAGGAAACACTGATGGTCTCGCTCGCCGCCGCACCCACCTGAAAGGCGGCCGTACCAAAACTACCATCGAGCAACTTCTTACCGCCGAAGCTGGTGGTATTACTGATACGATCCAATTCATTCTTTAGCTGGGTAACTTCTTGGTTCAACGCCTTGCGCTCACCAGCGCCGTTGCTGCCGTTGGCTGATTGCAAGGACAGATCGCGCATACGTTGGAGAATATTGGTCGACTGCTGCAAGGCACCTTCAGCCGTTTGCGCCAGCGAAATGCCATCGTTGGCGTTGCGAGTCGCCACATTCAAGCCGCTGACCTGAGCGGACAAACGGTTAGAAATCTGCAAGCCGGCAGCATCGTCTTTGGCACTGTTAATGCGAAAACCAGTGGAGAGACGCTGCAGAGATACATCCAAGCCCTTAGAGGAAGTGGACAGGTTACGCTGGGTATTGAGGGAAGCAACGTTTGTGTTGACTGTAAGGGCCATGGTGGTATCTCCAGTTGACCGAAAATCATGCCTGAACGTGCGAGCCTTGGACCTACATGTTCAGGCAACCAAGTAAATTCGCATTCAAACTAGATATCGGCGCAACCCTGTCCAACTTTAGCCAACCGCTACTTTTTTTTGCTTATTTTTTAACCACAACAAAATCAGTGTGTTACAGCAACGAAAAAGACCGATGCGAGAAAAAACCAATCCGCATCGACCATCGCAGCACATTTACCTAGCCCTCGTTGCCTACGCCCCTCTTTTAAGGGGCGGAATGCGGACTATTTACTGCTGCAACAGACTCAGCACAGCCTGCGGCAACTGGTTGGCCTGCGCCAAGATCGAAGTGCCCGCCTGCTGCAGTATCTGATTTTTGGTCAGCTCAGTGGTCTCTAGCGCAAAATCGGTATCACGAATACGACTGCGCGCAGCAGAGGCATTCTCAGCAATGTTCTGCAAGTTGGAGATCGTACTCTCGAAGCGATTTTGCACCGCACCCAGCTCGGCGCGCTGTGAATCAATGATGTTGAGCGCCTGATCGATCACTATCACCATTTGCTGAGCGTTTGGCGCACTGAGAATATCCTCAGCTGCGATGTCACTCACTACCGCCACCGCTGATGCAGTTATGTTAGTAAAACCCAAGCCAGTCGCGGTGCTGGCGAAAGCTACGTTACCAACGTTGTTAACAGGAGGCGTTTCTGAGTTGTACTGAGAAAGAATCTCCAGCCCGCCAGTGCTGTTGGTATAAGCAAACACTCCATTGTTGCTGTCGTTGATTGCCTTGATTGCCAACTCTTGGCCTTGCGCTGCAGTGGCTCCGGAAGTCACATCAAACGCCAATGTAACTGCGCTAGCGGTGCCCGCAGGGTTAACGTTAAGGGTAATGGTTACGGTCCCTGAGGTGCTGGCTGGGCCTGTAGCGGCTGCACCCGACTGAGTGTAAAAGTCCCCTCGCAGACCTGCAGGACCAGCATCTTTAAGCGACACGCTAATGGTTTCATTGGCTGCCGCACCGACCTGGAAAGCAGCTGTTCCAAAACTTCCATCGAGCAATTTTTTACCACCGAAAGTGGTGGTATTACTGATCCGCTCCAGTTCGTTTTGCAACTGAACGACTTCTTCATTCAACGCTTTACGTTCAGATGGGCCGTTACTACCGTTGGCCGACTGCAAAGCCAAATCACGCATACGCTGCAGCACATTGGTCGTCTGCTGCAAGGCACCTTCAGCCGTCTGCGCTAACGATATACCGTCACTGGCGTTACGGGTGGCAACGTTCAAACCGTTAACCTGGCTGGTTAGACGGTTAGAAATCTGCAAGCCAGCCGCATCATCCTTGGCACTATTGATGCGATATCCGGTGGACAATCTTTGCAGGGAGATATCCAGCGCTTTAGACGATATGTTCAGGTTACGCTGAGTGTTCAGCGAGGCTACGTTGGTATTGACTGTCAAGGCCATGGTCTCTTCCTCCAGAGATTAGTGCTTAGTCCGCCCAGATAAGGCGCTGCGGGCCGTTCTCTTAAGCGAGGCCCTAGGCACGCAATGTGCCGACATACACTGAGATAGCCAAAACCATGCCAACTCCAAAAACTATTGATTACTCCTTTAAATACAGCACGTTAGAATTCATCAAAAATGCATCCGGCAATCCCTTGCCGCTTTCCGCCATAATTTTGCCGCGGCATATTGGGTAACCCAAACGTCAGTCCGGCAGCCAGGCATCACGCCAATCTTCTAGGCAAGCGCCTGTCAGCATCCAGTCACGCGCAATCACTTCGCGCAAATGCAAGCCACGAGCAGCCAAGGCTTGGCGATCGGCTAAGTGCGTGCGAATGGCCTCCATCCAATCACGATATCTATTTTTAACCAGCGTCACCGGCAATCCACCGCGATAACACTCGATATCGCTGGCAATCACGGGGTAACCACAAATCCCGTACTCAAGCAGGCGTAAATTGCTTTTACAGGCATTAAAGAGATTGTCTTCCAGCGGCGCCAACGCCAGATCTAGGCGCAGTGAAGCCAGCCTTTCCGGATAGAGCTGAATATCTATACCGGGGATGTACTCAGCCACATAGGGTCGCAATTTGTCTGGGCACATGCCAAAAAATACCCAGTCCACCTCACCAGCAAGATCGCGTACGACATCAGCAATCAACTCCAGATCACCCTGATGTCCGGCACCGCCAGCCCAGCCAACGCGAGGTTTGGTTGAGGGATTAACAGCCAACGCTAGCTGCCCCCACCAGTCCAAGGGCAGACGATTTTCAGCAATACGAATGTCCGAATGAAAGTCCGATAAGGCATTAGCCAAGGCTGGCGTTGACACGACAAATCGATCGACATAACCCAAGCCTTTGCGCAGCAGCTTGACCAGATCCTTAGACATCATCGAACGATGAGCGCTTTTGATCGGTGTATTGGGCAGATAGTCATCCAACTCATAGACCTTGAATGCGGCAGAAAACCTGCGCGAACGCTCCATATTATGCAGCGACTCTTGCTGGGTCTGGCGCTGGTACACCACCACATCCGGTGATAAACGCAGCAATTCCGCCGGCTCAAGCAAGCGATCGGACACGGCCCCATCGATCAAGCCCTCATCACGCATCGCCTTATGCGGCTTGATGATACGGTAATGACCACAACCCCAAGGATCAGCGTTATGCGCCAGCAGCACCGGCAACGGACGCCAAGCCAGGGGGCGCCAAGTCAGATCAGTATTGGTTTCAAGCGTGAAGCCCGGTCCATCCAGAGCAAGATTGGCGTTATAAGCGGGGTCATTGGCCAATTTGGGTAGCCATTTTTCGTACATCGCGTTCTGCTCAGTGACAAAACGCTTGTGCTTAGCCTCTAGAGACGCTGGATCGACTTGCTTTTGGCTGACGCTGCCCTCATGCATTACCACCGCATGCGGGGTCCAGACGGTTAGATAACCTAAATCTCCAACCTTAAGGCAAAGATCAACGTCGTTATAGGAAACCTTGAAGCGTTCCTCATCGAACCCCCCCACTTCTTCATAGATAGATTTGCGGATCATCAAGCACGCGGCAGTCACCGCGCTGTAGTTCTGATCAACCTGCAGCCTATTCATAAAACCAGGAGCATCCATACCCTCACCAACGAAGGGATGCTGCGCCGGGCCGCAGACTCTATTAGAGCCACGCAACCCCAAAACTATGCCTGCGTGCTGGATAGAACCATTCGCAAGAAGCAGCTTGGCACCGACAATACCCACCTCCGGCCGCTGTGCATGATTAAGCAACTCATCCAGCCAGCTATCACTAATGATCGCCGTATCGTTATTGAGCAACACCAAGTATTCACCACGCGCTTCGCGTGCTGCCAAGTTATTAATCGCAGAATAATTAAATGGATGCGGATAACGCAAAACACGAACTTTATCCTCACCCATTTGTTCAACACCAGCTAACCACTCACGGGCCTCAATGGTTTCGCTAGCATTATCAACAATCAACAACTCATAATTCTGGTAACTGGTTTTATCCAAAAGGCTTTCGACGCAACGCTGCAGCATGGGCAACTGGTCTTTGGTTGGAATAATTATAGAAACAAGCGGACTACTCGCATGGCCGTAGGCTATCCGATATCGTCCAGGCAAATAATCAATCAGCCTAGCCTGATAACCACGCAACTCAAGATGACGCAAAATAGCGGATTTTTCATGCGCATTATCGGCCAACACCAAAGCATCAGAAATTACCAACGGTTCGCTTATATGCCCCGCACATCCCAAGCCCTGTGTCTCGATCAGGCGTAATTGATACTCCAATTCAAAAGCCTGATCGAACTCCTCAGCGAAGCCTCCCAACTCTAGGAAACCAACGCGGCGGTAAAGCCAGTGGCGGGACATCGCAGCTGGAAAACTGAGCAACAAGTCGAGGTTCAAATCTGGCCGCAAGGACAAGCCAAGTTCACCGGTCTCCAGACGCATCACTTCATCGGCATATACGGCCTGACAGGAATCTGGAGCGCCCATCAAGTCCAAAGCCGCAATCAGTAGGCCGCTGGAAGTGAACTCGACCCCTGCCTCGACCAGCACGAGCCAATCACCATCCAAGTCTGCAATGGCAAGATTGAGTCGGCTTACCAAATCCCCATCCTCAACCGCAGGACTAAATACCCGCACGTCCAGATTTCGATACAGGTTGACGTTGTGCAGGCTAGCCAAGGTTCGCTCAACAGCCGCCGGCTCACCAGCACGATCCAGCAGCATGACCGCGATGCGAGGCCCGCCACCCTGTGCCTGCAGGTGCTGATCGATTAAGGTTTGCTGCACCTCGTTCGGTAAGCGCGCACTCAGCCACGAGGATAAGGACACGCTTCCCGACTCCGTAGCTCGCAGGATGGCCGCCAAGAGGTTCACAGATTTGAATACCCGGGTTTTGAGGCGCGTGATCGGTGCCACCCGCACGAAGCGGTTATCTTCGCCAGCACGGAACCAACCCAGATCACGAATCGCCTGACGAAAGTCGGCATGGCCTTTGTCGCCAATCCTAGGCTGGTCGCGGCCCTGCTGGCTGAATTGCAGGGTAGACACACGGAACTTGGTCAGCGGTTTGGAGAGAAAAGCGAGGTTGCCGCGCTGCAACAGCTTGGCATACAGCGCGAGGTCACCTACCCAATGGATTAGACAGCCATTGAGTGACATCAAGTCCTCACCGATTTCAAGCAAATCTTCCCGCCGGCACAACACGCAACTGGGCTCACCAATAAAGTTGATTGTGTGCTCCCCAAGAAACGAGACCAACTCGGGACCATCAAGCACCACATCACAGGCAAAAGGGAAACAGGTCGCCAGAATATCGGGCAGCGGCTCGCCCTCCTCATCAACTCGACGGCGGCGCGAAGAGGCCATCGCGATGCTGGAATCGTTTTCCATCACAGCGACCAGCTCTTCAATACACTCTGGCTGCAGCACATCGTCGTCGTGCAAAAGCTTTATGTACTTGCCTCGCGCCAAGCGCACGCCCCTAGAGGTGCTTCCATGCTCTCCGAGGCGAGTTTCGTTTTTGAAATAATGAATATCCACACGCGAAGAGCCACGCATCCGCTCAACAACGGCGGCGATCTGCTCATCATCGCTGTCGTCACAGATGATCAATTCCAGATGAGCGCAAGTTTGCTTGAGCACACTCTCCAGAGCCGCTTCAAAATATTGAACCTTATAAGTCGGCATGACGACGCTGACCAGAACATTAGCACCCATAATTCTTAACGACCTAAATATTAAAATCACAGCAAATCAAAATGCTCGCTTATAAGCAAGATAATTGAGGTGCCATTGCTATACATCCGCACCGTGCTGTAGACGTCGAATCCCAGCAAAGCCAGCACCCGCCAAAGCAAGAGTTAGAGCGTGTTCGCTGTATCCCCAACGATGCGCAATTTGTCGACTACTCTCGCGCCGCTCATCCCGCCAACCTCAAAATCCGGCAAAGACATGCATAACTTGGTCACCGAAAGAAATTTCGGCCAGTCCTAGAAGTTGGCGAGCATGGAACTCTATATCTGGCACAACTACATGAAGCAGACCGCTAGGTTGCAAAAAACCGCAAAAATGATGAAGGACTTTTCGCGCCCAATTAGGACCTAGGTGCTCCAACATATGCCGAAAATAAACCCCAGAGGCAACGCATAGTGGCACGATAGAAACATCACCTGTTTGGCAGGCATGATCCATCACCTCTTTTTCCGGCATTATATATGCATGCACACCTAAATTTTACTCGAGGCCCAGCTTTACATTCGGCTGAACCTTATTCACACCTGAATTCATGCAATAGTCACAGCCAATTCCGGCCATTCAACATAGAGTATTGTGTCGTAGAAATACATTGAGTAATGACGTAAACGTAGCACGGCATCTGGGGCAATTTGATCGATAACGGAAATAATTTCCAACAGATCGAGCGCATGATGATAACAAGTAATTGCCATACGCGGACGGCACTTCCTGATTAACTGGACACCTCCGCGCAGCACGTTAGCTTCATGCCCCTCAACATCCATTTTCAACAACGTAATATTATCAAGAACATCATCCAAACGAACACAAGGCACCTGAACATCACCATTAAGCTCAGCACGACTACCCATAGTACCTTTAGCAGAAAACGATAAAACCCCTTCACTGTTCGAAACAGCCTTATTATGCAGTTTAATCCGCGGAATTCTTTCGTCAAGCCCAGACTTCATGGCCGCAAAATTCAACGGATCGGGCTCGAACGCATGAATAGCTTCATATTCATAACGGACCGCAGCCATAAACTTCTTTACTGTATCTCCATCATAAGCACCTATATCAACATAATGCTCATTAGAGCTCATCTTAATAGGATTATCAGTGCAGGAGTACAAAGAGAAATACTCCTGTTCACCCGCGCACAACACATCCAGCAAGGCTCTACGATCGCCATCCATGCGCATATTCAGAACGGCATCCAGTGTCTTACTACTCAGATCATCCGCAAAACGCGTGCGCAACTTAGCAAACTCGGAGGCATGCGCCAGCGTCAAAGAGCGAGTTACCGCCCCTATCTCGTAGACCAACGGAATGTCTAATGCATAAAGAAGCTCTGGCAGGTCGAATCTCACGTACTGCGCCGACCCGGCTAACGCATCAAAAAACAACCAAGTAGGTAGCGAGTAAGCGCAATTCACAACTGGCATACCTGAATATCGGCCATTACCTTTCAGCCACTCCACAGGAATGACTTCTGCAAAACCACTTACCTCTGCCTTCTGTTTATACCACACGTCATCAACGGCAATTAATTTAACCCCTGGAAATTGCCCGGTTAATTTAGCTGCAATCAAAGAACTGTAAATCCCTCCAAGATAGGAGCTGGGCGCCAACAGTAAAACAACCCCAGCAACTTTACAGCTTTCAATAAAAGATACTTTTTCTGAGTTCCCAATGACTGACATCTGACCACCTCTCAGTTATTCAAAATACGCGCCCCTGCGGGCATCTGTGCATCATAGAAAGAACTATTCGCTAATTGAGCAGGAACAATACCACCCAGAAGCCATTCACAACGGCTACCGATATCGCTGCCTGCCAATACGACGGAGCCGCAGCCCAACGTGGTTCCTTTACCTATTTTTACTGAGTGACCCAAGACAACTCCGGCGTGTAGCGTTGTGCAAGCACCAAGATTAGCCCCCATCTCAATGATGACCTGCTGGCCCAACCAACTTCCCAACCCAATACGGCAGTCGTTCGCCAGGTTACAACCGGGGCCGATATAGACATTGCCCAGTAAACTAACATCGCTAGCAACAATGGCACGGGGAGATACGATATTCACTAACCGATAACCCGCCAGGCGAACTTCCGCGAGCAACTTGTGACGTGGGTAATTAACGGCCCGCTCATCCAGCGCCACAAATACATCAGCATCGGCAGCCGCATAGATTTTGAACAAATCGCTCAGATCGAAGTTATAACGATCCGCCGAAGGTAATTCTAACTTGATGAAATCCAGCCCACTTTCACGAGCAGTTTCACAGGCTTGTTCGAGCGCGCGTCCCTCTCCTACCACTATCAGAGACTTCATTTTCAATCCCCCAATACGTTGGCGCGATACCAAAGATGTTGCTGCACCAAATGCGCTTCATAATCACCATGGGTAAAACGCCTGGAGTGCTTACCAAAACCGTCCTGCAAACGCTCCAGTATCACCGTATCCTCAGCAATGACGGCACGCTCGCCGCGAATAAGGGTGCTGAGCAACGCGGTAAAGTCCGTGCGTACATCCTTGCGGCGCGCGGTCATCATCCATAGGTGATAGTCAGTTTCCCCAGGGGACACCGGATCGTATTGCTGTAACAGAAAGTGCTCACCCCGCACGCTGCAGAAATTAACATTCGGGTACATAAACCAGTTGTAGTAAGCGTGCTCTTCCCCATAAGTTTCACAGAGGCTGGCGAACCAGCTTTTATAGGGCTGTATTGGGGCCTTGGTCGGATAACTGAGTTGACTCAAGGCCGGCGCAGCACCTTGTTGCAGAAGCTGCATGATCAACGATGGGGTTTGTGGCTCACTGTTTATCGTTTTGATCGGGGCAGTCATCACGGGCGAGAAAGTCTTGGGATGAACGAAAGGCACATGGTTGTAATCCTTGACGTTCTCCATGTTCAGTTTCCAGTTGTAACGAACCCGGTGGCAGCTATAAATTATCTGTGTATCCAAACATGAAGAAGCCTCACGCAATTGTTCCAGATAATCGTCGGAAAATTGCTCCCGCAAAGGAACCGGCTCAGCAGAAAAATTAACAAACAATAACTGCCCGACTTCTTCCACGTGCAACTTGTGCAGGCATATTTTTTCCCGCTCCTGCGCCGTGAACTGGTAAAGCCCGTGATTAGGTAAACCATGCAATTCACCTTCGGCTCCGAATGACCAAGCGTGGTAAGGGCAAATCAGCGGGCGATTTCCCTCAGCCACGGTCTGGATTGCCGATAACCGGTGCGGGCACTCATTGATAAAAGCGCGAATTCCTGCCGTTGTGCGCTGTATCAGAATTGGCACACCCGCAACTTTCCGGGTAAAGAACTGATTGCGCTCGCGCACCATCGAACTGAAGCCAACAAATGTCCACAACTTGCCAAACAGCTTTTCTCTCTCCAGCGCGAACGTTTCCGGGCTGATGTAATGCTCTACATCCAAAGCATGGCGAGTCATAAAACGGGCCTGTAAGAATTAGGTCAAGAATTGCAGTGTCGGATTGCTCGAGTTATTTGCTGAAAATCACCCGCGCAGGATTACCAACTACAGTTGTTCCAGCAGCAACATCGTGAAAGACCACCGCCCCCATGCCAATTACGGCACCGTCGCCAACGCTGATGCCTCGGGCGAGCATCGCACCAGAGTTAATGACAACTCCCCTGCCGATATTCACATAGCCAGCCAGCAGACAACGTGGGCCGATGTGTACGTAATCACCGATTACCACGTCATGACCAATCAGGGTTTCTTGGTCGATAAAGCCGTAGGAACCAATCTGGCAATCCACACCACTGCTGACGTCATAACCAAAAAAAGTGGCGCCGTATTGAGTACGTGCGCCTAACTGACAGCGAGTACGCACCGAAATAAACTCGGCGCCCTTGCCCAGCAGAAGCCGAACCTGCTTCTCGCGACTACCGGGTTCGCCGATAGCAACCACAAAGTAGTGGTCTGATTCAGGGATGAAGGTTTCTGGATAGCCTAGCCAAGGGTAGTAGAGCGCCTCGGAAACCGTCTCAGGCCCACGTTCGTCGAGGAAGCCGGCAATCACCCAGTCGATTCCATGCCCATAATCGACCTGCAGCTGCGCTAGGGCCTGACGCCCCAGACCTCCAGCGCCTAATATGATGATTTTTTTCATTTCAATCGCCCGATCAACTGATAGTAAGGCCGCCGTCCATCACCAGATCAACTCCGGTAATCCAGCGACTTCCATCGGAAAGCATGAAAAGTGCGGCGTTAGCGACGTCTTCCGGCTTGCCGAAGCCCAGCGGATGATTGCTCCGTTGTTTATCCATGGATGCGGCACCAGCACTTTGCATAGCGGCCTCAAATAGCGGTGTTTCCACAAGAGATGGGCACAGGCAATTGACGCGAATTCGTCGTTTGACCACTTCGATGGCCAGACAACGTGAGATGGCAATCAATGCCGCTTTAGTACCCGAATAAGCCCCGACGCCAGCAACACCTATGTGTGCGGCGATAGAGGCGATAAACAAAATAGAGCCCTGCACACCGACCAGATTGCGTTTGAGCAGCGCCTGGGTCAGCAGTAGTGGAGCATCTACATTAATACTCTGCACTTCACGCAGGTGAGCCTCACTCATCATCCGTACCGGACACAGCCGGGAAATGCCCGCGCTATGCACCAACCCGTGGATTTCAGCGCCAACAGCATTGACGAGTGCTTCGCGTTCTGAAGCCTGAGTGAGGTCTGCTACGACAGCCTGATGTGGCAAAGCAGAAATCACCTGCAACTGCTCCAGTGTCTGCGCAAGGCGCGCCTGATCGCGCCCGGTCACCAGCAGTTCTGCGCCCATTTTCGCGCAAGCTAGGGCGATTGCCTGTCCCAACCCGGAACTGGCGCCGGTGACCAGAACACGTTTGCCCGTCAGCGTGAATGGATTGAAGGAGGGATCAACAACTACAGGCATTTGGCATGCTCACTTATTAGGTAAAAAACCGCGACTTCAGGACTCGATCAAATCCGGAAACTTCGCCCCATCGATATTCAGCAGGCATGCGCCCCATGACAAGCCAATTCCGAAGCCTGACAACAGCACTCGCTTGCTCCCCTCCTCTAGCTCCTTGTTGATACGTACCGTCATTGTCACGGGCAACGACGCACCGCTGGTATTGCCAAAGTCGCGCAAGGTCGAGGGCACTTTCTCGACTGGCAGACCCAGCTTTTTACGAATGGTCTCGTTGATCATCCGATTTGCCTGATGGAAGATAAAATAATCCACCTCATCCTTCGACGCCCCGGCATAGTCAAGCAGTTTTTCCACTGCCGGTGGCACGCGCTGAGTCGAAAAACTCAGCACTGCCGAACCGTCAAGCTTCAAGTCAATCATGCGATGCCAATGGTCATTCTCATCTTCGCGAAACGGTATCAGGTGCTGAATATCGACCGGTTCACGATGGCCACCAACCGGCAGAATGATCGCCTTATGGCCGCTGCCATCGCTGTTCAAATCAAAGTACATCGGTGCGGCATCTGCACAGAACTCCAAGGCCGTCGCAGTGCCTGCATCGGAAAAAATTGGATCGTTTAGACTGGCACCTCGGTCGCCAACCAGCAGCAGCCCTTTCTTGACGCCGCCGGCGGCGATCATCGAGCCCAGAAGATTGATGCCGAATGGGTAGCCTGAGCAGCCGAGATTAACGTCGAATGCCACGGTGGCGTGAGACAACCCGAGACGATCTTGCAGGATGATTGCGGTGGCCGGAGCGAGAAAATCAGGAGACTGAGTAACGACGATCAGTGCGTCAATTTCTTCGCGTCTCCACTCCAGTTGCGCGAGCAGTACTTCTGCTGCATCGAAGGCTAGGTCGGAAAAGCATTGCCATTCGGGAGCCATGCGCCGCTGCTCGATTCCGATATTGCGCACCAAGCGTTCACGCTCGGAGCGCAGTTGCGGTTTGCAGTCGGTTAAATTGGAAACGATGCGCTTAGGAACGCAGGTCGCCATTCCGGCGAAACGTACGTTGTGCAAAGTCGAGATCGGCATGATTAAAGTCCGAGCAGCTGATAGAGATCGCCGAGCGTGCTGAGTTTCTGCAAATCTTCCCCGGTGATGACCATCCCATACTCCATATCGAACATGACGATAACCCCGAGTGCGGCGAGCGAATCCCACTCAGGCAACTCTTGCAGAACCGTGTCCATTGTCACTACAACAGGTTTTTGAAAGTCAGTTGCAGACAAAAAATCTTCTATGAATTTTTCTTGGCTCATTTGTGTACTTCTCTCTCGGATAAACAACAAGATGCATATCGGCGAATATGCGTTTAACAACAGGGATAGCACTAAGAAGCTTGGGCAATCAAGGCCGCTACAGAGGCCACTTCGGTGTTAGTCAGGCCAGGATAAATCGGCAAGCAGAGTATTTCTTGGGCAATTTTCTGGGCTACCAGCAAGTTGCCCGGCGCAGCAGAAGGGTAGTCATGGTAAACGGGGAAATCGCTGATCAACGGGTAAAAATAGCGGCGTACCATTACGCCATGACTGCGCAGGAGTTCATACAACTCATCTCGCGAAAGGGGGAAGTTTGAACCCACCAGAATAGGGAAATAGGTATGGTTGGCACAGATATCTGGAGTGGATACTAGGCAGTCGATACCACTCACACCAAACAACAACTCCCGGTAGTGCAGATCAATGTTACGACGCTGTTCTAGAGCGCGGTCTATGTATTGGAGTTGCAAGAGACCGAAGGCCGCACTTACTTCGTTCATTTTGCCGTTGATACCCGTCGAGACAACAGTCACTTCATCGACAAAACCAAAATTTTTCAACTGGTTGATGCGTTTCAGCGTGTCGGCGTCTGGGCAAATGATAGCGCCGCCCTCGAAGGTATTGAAAACTTTGGTAGCATGAAAACTCAACACACTCAAATCACCATGGCGCAAGATGCTGCCACCGGCATCTTTCACGCCGAAAGCATGCGCAGCATCGTAAATAACGCGCAGATTGTATTTGTCGGCAATCTTCTGAATCGCCTCAACATCGCAGGGGTTCCCGTAGCAATGCGTCGGCAAAATGGCGGTTGTTTGTGGCGTAATGGCAGCTTCGATTTTTGCCGAGTCGAGGTTCATCGTGCAAGGATCGATATCGACAAACACTGGTTTGATGCCGTTCCACAGTAGAGAGTGGGTAGTGGCAACGAACGAATACGGAGTGGTGATAACCTCGCCTGTTACGCGCAGCGCCTGTAATGCGGTGAGTAACGCAATAGTGCCGTTATTGAAAAGCGCAATATGTTCGACACCAAGGTATTCGCCTAACTTTAGCTCCAGTTGCTGATGCATTGGCCCGCCGTTAGTAAGAATCTTGCTATCCCATATCTGCTGCAGATAAGGAATGAACTCATCTAGCGGTGGCAGGAAGGGTTGAGTGACGAAAATTGGTTTGTCGCTCATCTGGATTCCTTGAGCAGTGACTACAAAAAACTGGACTAAAACGCACTCAACTAGCGTTAAGATTCTGCCTCAACCTGCTTAACAATATTCAAGACCATTGACTAAAAGTCACTGTGACGTTAATTCCATTATCGGCATGCTGGTAGTACTGTATTTCGCACCGAAGCCCTTCACAATAAATTAAACAAATTCAACGACGCAACTTTAACGTAGCTTTTTTGCGCGGCCTCCAGCACCACGGTTTGCGATGAGAGGCGCGACAGGGCTTCGGCGTAGTCCAGTTCACGCAAATCGGCTTGCACCGACTTATTGATCAGGGTGACGTCTTCGTTGTCGGTTTGGGTGGACTCAATAATGTTTAAGCGCGCGCCAACTTGCCCTCGGGCTTGCAAGACGATGCCAAGATTGCTGTCCAAGTTGGTCAGCCCTGCCGCAACGGCATCACGAACATCACGACCGCCTTGCGGGGTATTAATGGCTGAGTTCAGCACCTGACGCAAGGTGGCGATGGTATTGAGGATGCCGACTTTATTCGGCGGCGGCGTGGCGGGGTTGGCATCTGGTCCGGTAATGGTAAATACCGTACCGGCTGGCGGCGCGCCATTGACGTAAAAGGCTGCGCCGGAGAAGTGCACCAGCGTATCGGTCGTGCTGTTTAACTTCCCAGCCGTGGCAACACCTGGCAATGGCAGTGTGGTAAGGGTGTACTTAAGTGGGTCGGGATCATTAAAGTCGAGCTGAATACCCGCCGCCGGGAAGTTGGCGAACGCTACCTCGTCCTCGACCAACATGCCACTGAGGGCCGTGGCCGGTGCCGGCGGCACCGAGCTGAGCGACAAGCGCGAGGCATTGATGGCGTTTTCAAATACCTCTTGGCCGTTATCGTTAATCTGCAACTCAAGCGAACTGGCGATTTGCAGCTTGCGCGAGCCTTCATCGCCGTTATAGGTGTAACTGCCGTCGGCATTGCGCGCAAAAGGCGGGGTTTTCCCTTGAAACCCCGAAAACAAGTACTCGCCACGTGCGTTGCGTGAGTTCATTAGCGATAACAATTCGTTTTCACGTTCCCCCAACTCGCTGCCTATCGCTTGGCGATCTGTTTGGCTGAGCGCGCCATTGCCCGCTTGCACGGTCAGTTCGCGCACCCGCTGCAAAATATTGGTCACCGAGTTCAGGGTGCTTTCTTCTTGGGTCAGGCTGCTATTGGCCGCCGACAAGTTGTTGTCGTACTGGCTGAGAATGTTTTGCTGCTGCTCCAATTGCAGCAGGCGCACCGAGGCCACCGGATCGTCCGCCGGGGTCAGAATGCGATTGCCGGTGCTGATCTGCTCTTGGGTGCGGGTCACGTCAGCATAATTGCGCTGAATACCGACAACCCCATTGTTGAACGCTTGTATGGTTGAAATACGCATCACGTTGACCTCTACGCTAAACAGCGGATGTAAGCGTTGCGACTGGCATTACCGCTAAATCGCAGCTACCTGCGCCTAGCGCTACCTAAATGTACTAATCAGGGTGTCGAACAACGAGCGGGCGACCTGAATGATCTGCGCCGAGGCGTTGTAGTACTGTTCAAACTTAATCAAGTTAGCGGCCTCTTCATCAAGATTGACCGCGGCTAGCGAATCACGATTATTGGTGGCCTGTTTGAGAATGGTGCTCGTAGCGTCGCTGTCTTGCCGAGCTTGCGCAGTTAGGCTGCCAACCCGACCGACCAGATCACCATAACCATCGGAAAAATTTACCCCACTACTGGCCGGAAAACTGGGGTCAACTCCAACGGTGGCTTTGGATTGCAAATTCGCCAACTTGAGGCCATTGCGGTTATCCGAAACACCGCTGGCATTGAAGCCCAAGGTAAACGTATCTCCGTCCTGCGGGCGACCACTAAACGTTTGAGTAATATTGAAGGTGCTCGTGCCTGAGGTAATGGTGTAGCTCAAGGCGTTGTTTTGCCCGGGAATAATTGCCAACGAGGCCGGTGCGACCGTGACACCCGCCGGTAATGGCGCAGGAAACTGCAAGTTACCCGTGGTCGCGTTGTAGGTCAGGGTCAAAGGCGAAAACGCCTGCAAATTCGCCGGTACCAAGGGGCTTTGGGTATTAGTAATAGTTGGCTGAGCGATTAAGCCATTACCGCGATTTTGCAGATTCGCTTGCGCGCGCAGTGGCGCGGCAAACGCCAGCTGATCGGGCTGATCCAGTACTGCAGAGATGCTGGTGGCACCGCGCCGGGTTGGTTGTAACAGAAACTTGTCATTGGCATTCGGCGCGGTGCTGACTGCAAGGCTGAAACCTTGGTCTTTGCCTCCCGCATCAGCAAAGCTCAAGGTCGCTGGGTACACACCTGGCGCCGGCGGCGTCACCGTCATCACCGCACCATCACTCAGGCGTCTGGCCGAGTAATTAACTCCGTCATATTCAACACGGTAATCACTGGTGGTCAGCACGCTGCTGTTGGTGATATTCAGCGTGGGTTGCACAGTACCGGTATTGGTTGAAAAGACCCGTACACGAAGCGCAGTCAAGCTCGGATCATTGATATCGGTGTACAGCTTTGCGCCTACTTGACCCTTTAGATCCAAGCCCTGCCCCAACTGGGTATTGACTTGATCACCCACAGCCAAGGCCAAGCGACCAAGCGAATTAAGCGTGGTATCGAGGGTTTCGGCGCGATAACGGATGAGGCCGCCAAGCTCGCCACCGGTCAGCAGGCTGGTGATTGTCTGCCGAGAGTTACCGCTGACAAAATCCACCTCTAAACGCGTTGGGTCGGCTACCCCTTGTGAGGTTTCCAGCCGACTAGCAAGGCTACCCACCACCAATGGCTGACCGGAGCCAACAAATAAGTTAAGGGTATTGTCATCCTGTGGCACCACGGTCACACCCACATAGGTGGACAGTTTGCGGATGGCTTCCTCGCGGGCATCCAACAAATCATTCGGCTGCTGACCATTGGCCGAGGCAATAGCGATCGCGTCGTTATAACCGGCGATAGAGGTGGCTAGCCGATTAACCTGATCGGTAATCACGGTCATCTGCGTGTTAATAAAGCCGTTTTGCTCGTTAACCCGGTCATACACGGTATTAAAGCGCCGCGCCAAACCCTGCCCTTCAGACAGCACCAGTTGCCGCGCAGGAATGTTAGCCGGGTCTTCTGCCGCAGTTTGTACCGACTTAAAAAACTTCTGTAACGCGGGCGTGAGGCCGGTAGTTGAGCCGGCCAGTAGCGCATCGAGCTGATCGATCTGACTCTTGTAAGCCTGCACATCGCTGTTCAACGCGGTGGTGTTACGTACCTCAGCGGTTAAAAATTCGTTATAGGTGCGGCGAATATCGGTCAGCGTAGTGCCCGAGCCGATATAGCCTGCGCCGGAAAACTGCGGCGCATTGGTAGCCTGCACGGCGTCTTGACGGCTAAAGCCGGGGGTATTGACGTTAGTAATGTTGTGCCCGGTAACCGCCAGCGAGGTCTTGCTGACCGACAGTCCGGACAGGCCAATATTGAGTAAATCAGCCATGGTTCACCTCACGCATGCGCGCCAACGGTGATTGGTTGTATGCACGACATGGCAAATAAGTCATGGCCGGCCTCAACCCTTGCTCGTCTCGACGTCTACCGAGGCGACGGCCTGGTAGGTCTGCATTTGTTTGGCGATTTGCGCCACTTTGTTGGCGTACTGTGGGTCGGTGGCATAGCCGGCGCGCTGCAGTTCGCGGACAAAGGTTTTAGGATTGGCGGCAGAGTCCAGCGCGCTGTCGTAACGCTCGTTGTTCTGCAAAAAACTCACGTAGTCATTGAAGCTTTGCTCGAAGGAGCCGTAGGCGCGAAACGAGGCAGATTCTTTAGTCGGCTGGCCATTCACATACTCAGTGGTCAACACCCGCGCCGAGTCGCCTTGCCAGTCGGCCGCTTTGATACCAAACAAGTTATGGCTACTAGTGCCATCTTGCTGGCGAATAATCGACTTGCCCCAGCCGGTTTCCAGCGCCGCTTGGGCGACTAAATAACGTGGGTCCACGCCGATTTTCTCGGCGGCGGCTTGCGCCATCGGCAGCATGGTGGCAACGAATTCTTCTGGCGATTTAAACGCCGCTTTACCCGGCGCCAGCGGTGGCTGAGCCAAGCGCCGACCACTAATGGCATCCCCACCAGCCACGGTTAAGGCTTTATCGGCTGGAGCGGCATAACTCTTGGCGGCCAGCCAGTCGTTTTGCGCAGGCGCCGCACCGGCGGGCGGCACTATGCCGGCGAGCAGGCGATCCGCTAAGCGTGGCGGCAGGGAGATGCGCCGCTGATTGAGCAAGGCGCTGTCATCACGCGCACCGCTCGGTGCTGCCGACGCGGCAGCGACCCCGGAGGTTGGCAACACACCGCTGGCCACTTGCGCAAACGGATTAGCCCGGGCTGCGCCTGGGTGCAGGGATTTTGACAGTTGCCGCTCCAGCACACTGGCCAAGCCCACGCCATTCTCCTTGGACATGGTCACGGCCAGTTGTTGGTCGTACATATCGCGGTAGGTTTTACTCTCCGCGCTGTTCATGAAGTTTTCGTCGCCCAGCACATCGCCAGCCTTACGCATGGCTTTGAACATTTCATTGACGAACAGCGACTCAAACTCCTGAGCCACTTTATGAATATTGCCTTCGCTGTCGCGGTCTTTGCCGTTTTTTAACTGGCTAAGCCGGTTAAGGTCGGTAAAGGCACCCGAGTCGTGGCTAGCACTTACACCTGCACTGAGTCGTGAGTTCATGTCCGCACCTCAAATAACAATCAGGTCGGCTTGCAGCGCGCCGGCTTGTTTAAGGGCTTCCAAGATCGCCATCAAATCGCTTGGCGAGGCGCCCACTTGGTTAACCGCACGGACGATTTCATCCAGCGTGGTGCCCGGACCGAATTTGAACATGGGTTTGAGTTCTTGATCGGCGCTCACTTTTGACTTTGGCACCACCACCGTGTCACCACCGCCAAAAGCATTTGGCTGGCTCACAATCGGCTCCTCGGTAATGGTCACGGTTAGGCTGCCGTGGGTCACGGCCGCCGGCTGCACCCGCACGTTTTGCCCGATGACGATGGTGCCGGTGCGGGCGTTGATGATGACCTTCGCCATCGCCTGCCCGGCCTCAACCTCAAGATTTTCTAAAATCGACAGGTAGTCGACGCGCTGACTTGGATCGAGCGGCGCACTGACCTGCACGGACCCCGCATCCAACGCCTGCGCAACCCCCGGACCGAGCAGCTCGTTAATTTTGTCGACAATCCGCTTGGCGGTGGTGAAGTCGGCGCGATTAAGGTTCAGCGTCAGAGTATTGCCCTGCTCAAAAGCACTCGGCACCGGGCGCTCGACACTGGCGCCATTGGGAATGCGCCCAGAGGATGGCACATTCACAGTAATCTTCGAGCCGTCAGCACCTTCGGCGTCAAAACCACCGACCACCAAACTGCCTTGAGCGATGGCGTAGATATTGCCATCCACGCCCTTCAGTGGCGCCATTAACAGACTGCCGCCGCGCAAGCTTTTCGCGTTGCCGATCGAGTTAACCGTGACATCAATGCTTTGCCCGGGCTTAGCAAACGCTGGCAAGTCGGCATACAGGGCCACGGCGGCAACGTTTTTCAACTGGGCGCTGCCGCCCACCGGAACCTTGATGCCAAACTGCGCCATCATGTTATTGAAGGTTTGCAGGGTAAACGGCGTTTGCGTGGTTTGGTCGCCGGTGCCATTCAAGCCCACCACCAAACCGTAGCCAAGCAACTGGTTAGCGCGCACGCCTTGAATTTTCGCCAAGTCCTTTAAGCGCTCAGCCTGAGCCAACGTACTCAACAGCAACAAGCTCAGACACAGCAATATGCGTTTCATGGCGAGCACCTTAGAACGGCCACAATGGGCTGGTCAGCATGCGGTCAACCCATCCTGGCTGGCTGGCATCGGCGAACGCGCCGGTGCCAGAATAAGTGATGCGCGAATCGGCCACCCGATTGGAAGAAACGGTGTTATCCGTGGCGATATCGTCGGGGCGAATCAAACCGGAAATACGCATTAGCTCATCGCCAGTGTTCAGGGTTAACCACTTCTCGCCCCGCACCGAGAGCACGCCATTGGGCAACACTTCAGCCACGGTGACGGTGATAGAGCCGCTCAAGCTGTTGCTCTGCGCCGCCACGCTCTTGCCTTCGGTGTCGCGCGAGCCGCTATAGCCCACATCGAGATTGAGATTGGCCGCGTCCAGCGGATTAAGAATATTGCCCTGCCCCGGATTGTCGACCGACACCGTGCTGCCAAACAGCGAGGTCAGGCCCATCTTGGCGGTGCTGTCTTTGGCGATTTTTGAGTTAGCGCCTTTGCTCGCTTGGGTCTTCTCATTAAGGGTGATGGTGATGATGTCGCCGACCCGATACGCCTTGCGGTCGTCATACAGATTGCTGGCAAAGCCCGGTTGGAAAATCGCCCCATTGTTTTGCGCCGCGGGCAAAGGAGTACGCGGCAACACAGGCGCATAGTAGGGGTCATTGGGTTTGGCCGACGGCGCCACACAGCCGCTCAAGAGCAACGTACTCAGCGCGATAAAAAACATTATTAGCCGGCTCATAACTATCACCTCAAGAGCAACGCAGCGCGCGCCCTTTACCCATTAAAGATTTTGACTAAGGAAACCGAGCATCTGATCTGCGGTGGAAATGACTTTGGAGTTCATCTCATAGGCGCGCTGCGTGGTGATCATATTGACCAACTCCTCAACGGTGCTGACGTTGGAGTTTTCCAGGGTGTTCTGTAGCACCGAGCCCAAACCGGTTAGGCCTGGAGTACCCACTTGCGGTGCACCGCTGGCGCCGGTTTCTAAAAACAAGTTATTGCCAATCGCCTGCAAACCGGCCGGGTTAACAAAGTCGGCGGTCTGAATGTTGCCCACTACTTGCGCGGCAGCACTGCCCGCCACCACCACCGAGACAGTGCCATCTTCGCCCACAGTTAAACTTTTCACTTCGGCCGGTAAAACAATCGCCGGTTCCAACGCATAACCTTGCGCGGTTACCAACTGGCCATTGGAGTCCAGATGAAAGGTGCCATCACGGGTATAGGAAACGCTGCCGTCGGGCTGCAGCACTTGAAAAAAACCGCGCCCGTTCACCGCCATATCCAACGGCTGCTCGGTGGTTTGCAAGCTGCCCTGATTGAACAACTTCGAGGTGCCAACGATGCGAACCCCGGTACCGACCTGCAAACCGGTCGGCAACTGAGTGTCTTGACTGGAGTCCGCGCCGGGTTGCCGGCGAATCTGATACAGCAAGTCTTGGAACTCAGCACGATCACGCTTAAAACCGGTGGTCGAAACGTTGGCCAAGTTATTGGAAATAGTTGTCAGGTTCAGGTCCTGAGCAGCTAAGCCGGTTTTACTGACCCACAGGGCTGGCATCATGATGATTCTCCTCGAGCGCCGGTTTCACGGCGCTGCGCGCGGCAAAAAGCCTAAGTCATTAAGTGATTTGCAAAACCCGCGCCATCGCCGTGTCATTGTCTTCGGCGGTGCGCATCATCTTTACATGCAGTTCAAACTGACGGGACAGCGACAAGATGGCGGTCATTTCTTCAACCGCATTGACGTTGCTGGCCTGCAAAAAACCAGAATCCACACGCACGTTAGCGTCGGGCTGCAACTGGCCGGCGCCCTTGTAATGGATCATGCCGTCGGTGCCCTTCTGCATCTGCGCAAGGTCTGGCTTAACCAATTTAAGGCGATCAACTTGGGCCAGTACACTTGGCCCCTCGCCGAGGGCGCGAATACTGATGGTGCCGTCTTGGCCTATTTCGATTTTCTGTTCAGGCGGCACGGCAATCGGCCCACCATTGCCCATGACCGGCAAACCGCTGCCGGTGCGCAACATACCCAAGGCATCGACCTTAAGATTGGCGCTGCGCACATAGGCCTCACTGCCATCCGCCGCCTGCACCGCCAACCAGCCCTCACCCTCAACCGCAACATCCAGCTCATTGCCGGTTTCTTGCAATGCGCCGGGGGTGAAATCAGTGCCTGGCCGCTCGCTCATGGCAAACACCCGAGTAGGCAATGCCTCGCCAAATAACGGCATGGAACGAGCCTGCTCGAAATCACGCTGAAAGCCACTGGTGGAGACGTTCGCCAAGTTATTGGCGTGGGCGCGCTGAGCCAAGGTGTTCTGGCTGGCGCCGGTCATGGCGACATACAACATTTTGTCCATGGCTTGCCTCCTAGGGGGGCGCTCATTGCCCATTGCTCAGTTAGTACTTAACCAAAGCAATCCCTATGCCACAGCAAAAATATTTTCTAACCTACTGAAATATAAGCAATTAATAAAACTAAAAAGCCCCTCGCGGGGCTTCTAGTCAAATTAACGGCGAGAGTCTGCCACCTGAGGCGCAGCCGCTTGCCGCTGTAAACCCATCAACGCAGGTTGATAATGGTCTGGGTAATAGCGCTCTCGGTTTCAATCGACTTGGCATTAGCTTGGTAGTTACGCTGCGCCACGATCAAGTTCACCAACTGATCCGACAGCTCAACGTTGGAGTCTTCCAGCGCGCCCGACTGCAACGCCCCCAATGTGCCACTGCGCGGCGTACCGACCACCGGCTCGCCGGATTCGAACGACTGAATCCAGGCGGTCTTGCCCACCGGAGTCAAGCCCTGCTGGTTAGCAAAGTTGGCTAACACCACTTGCCCTTGCGTTTTTGACTGACCATTGGTGTAACGGGCAAAGATGATCCCAGTGTC